>NZ_BAAGPS010000004.1:0-62555 GCF_054783935.1 Streptomyces pseudoechinosporeus | reverse complement strand
GCGTACCCCCGCCGCCCGCCCCCTGCACACACGCCACCTGCCGCGGTTCCAGCCAGCCCAGCTTCCACTTGTGCCAGCCGAAGAGATCCGGCGCGAGCCCGAACTGGCTGCCCATGAGGTCCCAGTCGCCGACGTAGGTGTCCCAGTCGCCCTTGTTGTCGGCCGGCCGGTGGTAGAGGTCGGGCAGGTCGAAGACGTGGCCCGTCTCGTGGGCCAGGACCAGGCGGTCCGGCGGATGCTTCTCGAAGACCGTGACGACCCGGCGGATGTCCGTGCCGTCGGCCCGTAGCGGCGCCTCCAGGTTGACCACCTTCGTCGCGTCCGAGTCGACGCCGGGCGCGTGCGGGTCGGCGACGAAGTAGACGACGTCGTAGCGCGAGAAGTCGACGTGCCCGTCGGACGCGGCGAGGGCGTCGCGCAGATACGCGGAACGGCGCGCGGAGTTCCAGTCGCGCTGTATGGCGTACGCCGTGGAGGCGCGCGGCATCGGCAGCCACTCGCGGAGCGGGTGCGGGCGCAGCGTGAACTTGCCGTAGGAGGCGCGTTCGAAGAAGCGGCTGGTGGCCGGGAAGTGGTCGGCCGTCAGTTCGGTGGGGGTGGTCTGCGGGGTGGAGTCGGGGAAGGAGAGGAAGACCATCACCGCGTCGATGCGGCGGTCGGGGCGCGGATAGGCGGAGTTCCAGGTGTCCAGGCCCTCCGAGTGGTGGGCATCGGTCCGTTTCAGGGCGCAGGGGGGCGAGGGGGGCATGGCGTTCGCGGGGCCTGTGGCCAGGGAGGTGGCGGCGAGCGCCGTCATGGAGGTGAACAGCGCCGCGGGACCACGCCAACGAGGTCGTGCCTCGCCACGGGTGAGCCCCTTGAGGGGGAACAGACGCGGCACTTCGACCTCCGGTGCGGAATTCGGGATACCACACCCAGCCTGTACGTATGTGATCACTTACGCCCTGTTTGTCTGCACCAGAAGAGTGAGCGCGCCGGCGTCCGGACGAGCGCGTTACGGGACCGCGGACACCCCGAGCACTCACGGAACGTCACAAGCGATCGGCCTCTGAAGGAACCTGTCCAGGTGCGGGCAGAAACGATCTGTCAGAAGAGCCGGTTAATTGGGGAGACTGAGGAGTAGCTGGAAGGCGTTCGGGCCAGCCTCTATGATCGGCACACTTTCCTGCGCGGACACGGCTAGAGCGGCCGTCCTCCACCGGCCGACCACCCGACGAGACCTGTACGAGTAACGAGTGCACAGCGGGAGCGAACGGTGAGCGGAACGTCCGATGGGCCGGTGCCTGCGGCAGACCTCGTCCGACCGACGGTCACAGAGGGTGACAGTCGGCCTCTTTCTCACGAGAAGACGACCCCACGCGTCGACACTCACACCTCATGCGTCGACACGCGTACCACACGTACCGAACCGGTGACACCACGCGCCGAGGCCGAGCCTCCACGCGCCCCCGCCCTGAAGGACCGCACGTTCCGGGCCACCTTCGACGCCGCCCCCGTGGCGATGGCCGTCGTCGACCGCGAGGGGCTGGTCGTCACGGCCAACGACTCGCTGGCCGCGCTGCTCGGCGCCGGCCCGGACGGTCTCGCGGGCCGGGTCGCCGCCGATCTGGTGGACCTGGCCTCCGACGCCCGCACCTGGCACGCGTACCGCGAGGTGCTCCGCGGCCGGCAGGCCAGACTGCGCTGCACCCGCCGGCTCAAACACCCCGACGGGCACTCCCTCTGGGCCCAGGTGACGGTGTCTCCGCTGCCCGAGGAGGAGCGGGCCGTGCTGGTGTCGGTCTGCGACATCAGCGCCCGCCGTGAACTCCAGGCGCGGCTGCGGCACTTGCAGATGCACGACCCGGTGACCCGGCTGCCCAACCGCACCTTGTTCTTCGAGCGCCTTTCGGCCGCACTGGAGGCGGAGGCGTACGAGGAGTCAGGCACCGGCCGGATCGGGCTGTGCTATCTGGACCTCGACGGGTTCAAGGCGGTGAACGACACGCTCGGCCACCGCATCGGCGACCGGCTGCTCGCGGCCGTCGCCGAACGGCTGACGCGCTGCGCGGACGAGGCCGGGCACGCGCGAGCGGCCAAGCCGCTGGTCGCCCGGCTCGGCGGCGACGAGTTCGCGCTGCTGGTCGAGGACACGACGGGTACGGACCAGCTGGCGGAGCTCGCCGAGTCCGTACTGACGTCCCTTCAGGCTCCCTTCGACATCTCCGGGCAGCGGCTGTCGGTCTCGGCCTCGATCGGGGTGGTCGAGCGGCACGCCGCCGACACCACCGCGACGGGCCTGATGCAGGCCGCCGATACGACGCTGTACTGGGCGAAGGCCGACGGAAAGTCCCGCTGGACGCTCTTCGACCCGGAGCGCAACGCCCACCGCATGACCCGTCAGGCCCTCGCCTCCACCCTCCGCCCCGCCATCGAGAAGGGTGAATTCACCCTGGAATACCAGCCGTTGGTGGGCATGGAGGACGGCGGTGTGCGCGGAGTGGAAGCACTGGTGCGATGGAACCATCCTCAGTTCGGCACACTGACGCCGAATCGGTTCATCGGACTTGCTGAAGAGGACGGCTCCATCGTGCAGTTGGGGCGCTGGGTGCTGGCCACCGCCTGCTGGCAGGCGCGCCGCTGGCAGTTGGACCACCCGGATGTGCCGCCGGTCTTCGTGAGCGTGAACGTGGCGGTGCGTCAGGTCTGGGACTCCGACCTGGTGGCGGACGTCGCGGCGATCCTCAGCGAGACCGGACTCGCCCCGCATCTCCTCCAGTTGGAGCTCACCGAGTCGGCCGTGATGGGCTCGGCGGGCCGCCCGCTCCAGGCCCTGCAGGCGCTCAGCGACATGGGCGTACGCATCGCCATCGACGACTTCGGCACGGGGTACTCCAACCTCGCCTACCTCAGCCGCCTCCCCGTCTCCGTACTGAAGCTCGACGGCTCGTTCGTGCGGGGCTTCCAGTACGAGGAGGCGGGCAACCGTGCGAACCCCGCCGACGAGGTCATCGTCGAGGCCCTCATCGAACTCGCCCACCGGCTGGGCCTGACGGTCACCGCCGAGTGCGTGGAGACCGCCGGGCAGGCCTCCCGACTGCGGCGCATCGGCTGCGACACCGGCCAGGGGTGGCTGTACTCCCGGCCGGTGGCAGCGGATCGTATCTCCGCACTATTGACGGGGGCGGACTGCCCGCGAGGCTGAGCCGTCTCAGGCCTGGGTGTTCGGCAACTGGTAGGCGTCGGCGATCAGTTCGTACGAGCGCACCCGTACGTCTCCGCTGTGGGCGTGGCTGGTGAGCATCAACTCATCCGCGCCCGTGCGCTTTTGGAGGTCGTCGAGGCCGGCGCGGACCTCGTCCGCGGTGCCGTGGATGACGTTGGAGTTCCAGGAGTCGATGAACTCCCGCTCCATCGGGCTGAATTCGTACGCCTCCGCCTCCTCCGGGGTGGGCACGAGTCCCGGGCGGCCGATGCGCAGGCGGACCATGTTCAGGGCGGCGGCCAGGACCTGGCGGCGGGCCTCCTTCTCGTCGTCCGTGGCGAGCGCGGAGACGCCGATGAGGGCGTACGGGGCGTCGAGGACTTCGGAGGGTGTGAAGGACTCGCGGTAGAGGTCGAGGGCCGGGATCGTGTTCTGGGCCGAGAAGTGGTGCGCGAAGGCGAACGGCAGACCGAGGGTGCCGGCGAGGCGGGCGCTGAAGCCGGAGGAGCCGAGGAGCCAGACGGGTGGACGGTGCGGGGACTGTACGCCGCCGGGGGCTGTGGCCTGGATGGGGCCCGGGACCGCGTGGATACGGGCGTAGGGGTGGCCGTCCGGGAAGTCGTCGTCCAGGAAGCGGGTCAGTTCGGCGAGTTGCTGGGGGAAGTCGTCGGCGCCCTCGTTGAGCCGGTCGGTGCGGCGCAGGGCTGCGGCCGTTGCGCCGTCCGTGCCGGGGGCGCGGCCGAGGCCCAGGTCGATGCGGCCCGGGGCCATGGCCTCCAGGGTGCCGAACTGTTCCGCGATGACGAGGGGGGCGTGGTTGGGCAGCATCACACCGCCCGAACCGAGGCGTATCCGGTCCGTGTGGGCGGCGAGGTGGGCGAGGATCACGGCGGGGGAGGTCGAGGCGACGCCCGGCATCGAGTGGTGTTCGGCGACCCAGTAGCGGTGGAAGCCGCGGTCCTCTGCGAGGCGGACCAGTTCGACGCTGGTGCGCAGGGCGTCGGTGGCGGTGCGGCCCGCGCCCACGGTGGCCAGGTCCAGCACGGAAAGTGGCACCTGAGCGGTGCCCGCCGTCTCGCCTCGTATCTCGTCTGCCGCCACGGGTTGCCTCCTGCTGGGTACGACGTAGGGTCCGCACGTAACTAACAGGAGACTGCCTCCGGTTATTCCGCCCCCGCGGGTTCCCATCCCTGGGGCTTCGCCCCAGAGCCCCACCAGGGGCTCCGCCCCTGGACCCCGCTGGGGCTGCGCCCCAGACCCCCCATCGGCCTGGCGGCCTCGTCCTCAAACGCCGGACGGGCTGAAATCAGCCCGTCCGGCGCTTGAGGACCGGGGGTCCGGGGGCCGGCCCCCGAAACGGGGCCGGGGCGGAGCCCCGAGGACCCCTCTCACACCTGCACAATCGGCTCCCGCGTGAACAGCGTCCCCAGCTCCGGCGCGTTCACCCGGCGGTCAGCCAACCGCAGCGCCTCCCACACCGTCACCTGGTTCGCCGTGAGGACCGGCTTGGCGACGGCCTTCTCCAGGGCGGGGAGGTGGGAGGCCGTGTGGAGGGCGGTGTCCGGGAGGAGGACCGCGTCCGCGTCGGGGTGGTCGCCCGAATGGGCGAGGGCGAGGACCTCGTCGGCGCCCCACGTTCCGACCTCCGCCGCCGTGATGATGCCGCTGCCGCGCATCGAGACCACCTCGATCCCCGCGTCCTTCAAGAAGGCGGAGAACATCGCCGCCACATCCTCCGGATACGTCGCCGCGATCGCGACCCGTCGCGCCCCGATCTCACGGATCGCGTGGACGAAGGCGAAGGACGTCGAGGAGGCGGGCATGCCGGCCGTGAGGGCGAGGGCGCGGACCTGCTCATGGGCGCCCTCCCAGCCGTACACGAAGCTGCCGGACGTGCACGCCCACACCACCGCCTCCGCGCCGGACAGCCGCAGTTCCTCGACGCCGGCCGCGAGCCGGGCCGCCGAGCCCATCTCCAGCAGCGCGTCCTCGCGGTGGGCGTCCTCGCCGATGTCCGTGTGGACGAGCGGGAGGCGGATGTCGCTGCCCAGGAGTTGTTCGATGCGCGGGTAGTCGTCCTCTGCCGAGTGGCCCGGGTAGAGGAATCCGAGTGCCGTCATGCCCAACCTTCCTGTTCTTCCGGCAGTGCGGGCCCCTGTGCTTCAGGCACTGATCCCGGCATTGCGCCCGGCAGTGACTCCGGCAGTGCTTCCGGCGTCACCGGACGCTGCCGCGCCGAGTGGTCGATCAGCGCCTGATAGGGCCCTACCGCTCGCGTACCCAGGTGACGCAGTGCGGCCCACATCGTCACCTGGTTGGCTGAGATGACGGGAATCCGCAGCTCGGCCTCCAGCTGCGGGATCACGTCGTACGTGGGGAGATTGGTGCAGCTGATGAACAGCGCGTCCGCGGCGCCGCGTACCGCCTTGCGGGCCATGTCGACGACGTCGCGGTAGGGGACCTTCCAGATGTGCCGGGTCAGGCCGAGAGAGGAGGTGCCGATGATCTCGATACCGGCCTCGGCGAGGTACTCCTCCAGAGCCTGGGTCACGGACACGGTGTAGGGCGTGACCAGGGCGATCCGGCGGGCGCCCAGCTCCTGAAGGGCTTCGAGGAGGGCGCCGGAGGTGGTCAGGGACGACACCTCACCGGCCCGGGTCATGGCCTCGCACATCGCCCGCTCGCCCGCGATGCCGCCGACGAAGCTGCCCGACGTACAGGCGTACGCGACGACCTCGGGATGCACCGCGTTCAGTGCGCGCACCGCCTCACCGAGCGTCTCGTGCTCGCTGACCAGCCGCGCGAGGTCGAGGCTGACCTCGACGGGCACAAAAGGGGTGCGGGTCAAATGCAGTGAGACCTCGTCCGGCACCCAGCGCCACAGCTCGCGATCGAGGGCGAAGTCGAAGGGAGCGACGATGCCGACACCCCGCTGCGGGTGCGGTCCACCGAGGAAGGAGACGTCCATGAGCAGGCCCCAAACTCAAGTCGAGCGAGTGGTGGAGAACCGGCCACTGGGCCGGGGGACACAAGCCGGCGCATGCCGGGACGTCGGGACAGGATGTGGACCGCTTACGGGTCCGTGTTGACGAAGGTAGGTTCCGGTGCCAGCGTGGTCAATCCGTGCATCTCAGACGGCTGCCGACGTTGCCCCGCAAGTGTGCCCAGACCCAAGAGAAGCGGACTCGCATTGCGAAACGGTTTCCCCCCGATGACCGGACCCATTACTCCGCACATGGCCGAAAACAAGACGACTCTTCTGGTGCTGGACGCCGAACCGCCGCCCCGCCTCGGCAAGCTCACCGGACGGGTCCGGATCGAGCACGCCGACGAGTCGACACTGGCCTCGCTGCTGCCGGCCGCGGACGTCCTGCTTGTGTGGGACTTCACATCGCACGCGGTGCGCCGCGCCTGGCCCGGCGAGGGGCCGCGACCCCGCTGGGTGCACACGGCGAGCGCGGGCGTGGACCACCTGATGTGCCCGGAGCTGGCCGCGTCCGACACGGTGGTGACGAACGCGCGCGGCGTCTTCGACCAGCCGATCGCCGAGTACGTGGCCGCGCTCGTCCTCGCGATGGCCAAGGATCTGCCGCGTACGTGGGACCTTCAGCGGGCGCGCCAGTGGCGGCACCGCGAGTCGCAGCGGGTCGCGGGCACGCGCGCGTGC
Source organism: Streptomyces pseudoechinosporeus (assembly GCF_054783935.1). NCBI lineage: Bacteria > Bacillati > Actinomycetota > Actinomycetes > Kitasatosporales > Streptomycetaceae > Streptomyces > Streptomyces pseudoechinosporeus. The sequence continues at coordinate 55,704 of NZ_BAAGPS010000004.1, read as the reverse complement.
GTGGTGGGTTCCGGGCCGATCGGGCGGGCGATCGAGCAGACCCTGAAGGCCCTCGGCATCAAGACGGCCCTGGTGGGGCGTACCCCGCGCCCCGGCATCCACGGGCCGGACGAGCTGGACCGGCTGATGGCGCGCGCCGACTGGGTGGTGTCCGCGGCACCCCTCACCGACGAGACGCACGGAATGTTCGACGAGCGGCGCTTCGGACTGATGCAGCCCTCCGCGCGCTTCATCAATGTCGGGCGCGGGCAGCTCGTCGACGAGGACGCGCTCGTGGACGCCCTGTCGAAGCACTGGATCGCGGGGGCGGCGCTCGATGTCTTCGAGCGTGAGCCCCTCACCCCCGAGAGCCCCCTGTGGGAGGTCCCCGGGCTGATCGTCTCGCCGCACATGAGCGGGGACACGATCGGCTGGCGGGACGAACTCGGCGCGCAGTTCGTGGAGTTGTACGAGCTGTGGGAGGCGGGTGAGCCGCTGCCGAACGTGGTCGACAAGCAGCGTGGGTACGTACCCGGGCACTGAACTCTCTTCGGACTCCGGAGAACTCCCTTGGAGGGGTGCATGACCGAGCTCACCGAGCTGACCGCGCTACAACTCGTCGGCGGATACCGCAAGGGCGAATTCAGTCCCGTGGAGGCGACGCGGGCAGCGCTCCAACGGGCCGAGGAGATCCAGCCCTCCGTGAACGCCTTCGTGCGCCTCACCGCTGACGAAGCGCTCGCTCGGGCGCGGGAGTCGGCCGAGCGCTGGCGGCGCGGTGAACCGGCCGGGCTTGTGGACGGGGTGCCGGTCACGGTGAAGGACATCCTGCTGATGCGCGGCGGGCCGACCCTGAAGGGCTCCAACACCGTGCGTGTGGAGGGGCGTTGGGACGAGGACGCGCCCTCCGTGGCGCGGCTGCGTGAGCACGGCGCCGTCTTCCTGGGCAAGACGACGACGCCCGAGTTCGGGTGGAAGGGCGTCACGGACTCGCCGCAGTCGGGGGTGACGCGGAATCCGTACGACGTGTCGCGTACGTCGGGTGGTTCGAGCGGCGGGAGTGCGGCGGCCGTGGCCATGGGCGCGGGCCCGCTGTCCCTGGGCACGGACGGCGGCGGCAGTGTCCGTATCCCCGCCTCCTTCTGCGGGATCTTCGCGCTGAAGCCGACGTACGGGCGGGTGCCGCTGTATCCCGCGAGCGCGTTCGGGACGCTCGCGCACGTCGGACCGATGACGCGCGACGCCGCCGACGCGGCCCTCCTGCTGGACGTGATCAGCGGCGCGGACACCCGCGACTGGTCGGCGCTCACGCCGCCGCCCGGGCCGTTCACGGACGCGCTGGACGGCGGCGTACGGGGCCTGCGGATCGCGTACTCCCCCTCCTTCGGCGGCCAGGTGCCCGTACGCTCCGGAGTCGCGGCGGCCGTGCGGCGGAGCGTGGAGGGGCTCGCCTCTCTCGGCGCGTACGTCGAGGAGGCCGACCCCGATTTCACCGAGCCCGTGGAGGCCTTCCACACCCTGTGGTTCAGCGGAGCCGCCCGGGTGACGCAGAACCTCGGCCCGCACCAGCGGGAGCTGCTGGACCCGGGCCTGCGGGAGATCTGCGACCTGGGCGCCCGCTACAGCGCGCTCGACTATCTGGCCGCGGTGGACGTACGGATGGACCTGGGCCGCCGGATGGGCCGCTTCCACGAGACGTACGACCTGCTGGTGACGCCGACGCTGCCGATCACCGCGTTCGAGGCGGGCGCGGAGGTGCCGAAGGGCTCGGGGCACCGGCGCTGGACGGGCTGGACCCCGTTCACGTATCCCTTCAACATGACGCAGCAGCCCGCGGCGTCCGTCCCCGTCGGCCTTGACGGGGACGGGCTGCCGGTGGGCCTGCAGATCGTGGCCGCCCGCCACCGGGACGACCTGGTGCTGCGAGCGGCGCACGCGCTGTACGAGGCGGGGGTGGCCCAGGTGACTCCCCCGCCTCGGCCCACCGCCTAGACCCTGCGGAAGCTGAGCGTCTCCCCCAACGCACCCGCCCGCCACAGGTCGTTGCACGCCTCCGCCATGGCCTCCAGGCCCTCCACGACCTGGCCCCAGACGATGCCGGGCACCCAGCCGACGTCGGCGTTGATCAGCAGGTTGTTGCGCTCGTAGAAGAGGGCCAGGTCGATCACCGGGGTGCCGTGCTGGACGCCGGAGGCCCCGCCGTAGCCGTACGACTTTGTGCCCAGCTGGGTGCCGGAGAAGGAGAAGTAGCACAGGTCGCCGGGGATGGGGGTGACGGTGGGGTTCTCCAAGGGGGGCTCGGCGGGGGCGAAGGCGGGCAGGAGGGCGTAGATCTCGTTGCGGGCGTACTTCGCGTGGTAGACGTCGCCGCCCAGGGGGAGCGCGTTCCACACCGCCTCGCAGGTGATGGGGGCGCGGTCGTCGAGGAGCTTTGCGGTGCAGTGGACTCCGCGCTTGGTCAGGGAGACGTCGATGTAACGGTCGGCCATGGTCACACCCGTACCCCGCTGTGGACCGGAATCCACGGGTAGGCCGTGTGCAGCGTGTGGGTCAACGCGCGCCCACGACAGGGTCACGACCGGGTCACCACACGCAACCAATCCTCATATACCGGGCATTGAGCCATGAGTGGACTCAGTGACCGGGAAGGACTGGCATGACTTCCATTGGTTCGGGTAGTCGCGCGCCCATGGCTCGACCACACGCAAACCGATCAGGAACCGACAACGGATCCCACAGAGGGCTCAGCCGCCGCTCACTGCTCACGGGAGCGGTGGCGCTGGGAGCCGCGGGAAGTCTCGGGGTGGCGGGCTGCAGCCGCGTCCCCGACGAAGGGAAGGTGCTGGGAGGCAGCCTGCTGGACACCCTGAAGGACCAGGGTTCCGTGAAAATCGGGATCGCCAGCGAGCCGCCGTTCGGTTATGTGGGAGACGACGGACAGGCCACCGGAGAAGCGCCCGCGATCGCCAAGGTCATCTTCGAGCGGCTCGGCATCGGCGAAATCACGCCGGTGCCAGTGGACTTCGGCGCCCTCATTCCCGGGCTGAAGGCGCGGCAGTTCGATGTGGTGTCCGCCGGGATGTACATCAATCCCACCCGGTGCGAACAGGTGCTTTTCGCCGACCCGGACTACCTCATGCTGGACGCCTTCATCGTCAGGAAGGGGAATCCGCACGGCATCAGGACGTATGAGGACATCAAGAACAAGGGTCTCAAGCTTGCCTCGGGCAAGGCCTATGCCCAGATCGACTCCGCCAAGGGCGCGGGCATCAGCAACGTACTGGTCCTGCCGGACCAGGTGGCCGGCCTCGACGCGGTGTCCCAGGGGCGGGTGGACGCCTTCGCCGGTACGCGCATCACGGTCAGCGACGCGGTGAAGGGATCCACCCGGGCGGAGGCGACCGAGCCCTTCCAGCCCGAAATCGACGGAAAGCCCGTCTATGGCGCGGGCGGATTCGCCTTCCGGCTGTCCGAGCAGAACTTCCGTGACGCGTTCAACGAGGAACTGCTCAAGCTCAAGGAGAACAACTACAAGGAACTTCTCGAGATCGTCAGGCCCTTCGGTTTCGGTATGGCCGAGATGACCGACCTCACCGCGAAGGAGCTGTGTGCCGGATGATGAGCTCGGAGTTCTTCACGACCTGGTTCCTGCCGGGTATCTGGATCACCATTCAGGTGACGGTGTACGCGGCTGCTCTCGGCGCGGTCATCGCGTTCGGGATCGGCCTCGCACGCGATTCGCGGTACTGGATCGTACGTTTCCTCGCCGGGGTCTATTTCGAGATCTTCCGCGGTATGTCGGCCCTGGTGCTGATGTTCTGGATGTTCTTCGCCCTGCCGTTCTTCGGCTGGCAGCTGGTGCCCATGTGGGCCGGCGTCAGCGCGCTCGGCCTCACCTACGGCGCCTACGGTTCCGAGATCGTCCGCGGTTCCCTGGCCGCCGTCGCCCCGGCGCAGAAGGAGGCGGGCATCGCGCTCAACTTCACCCGCTGGCAGCGGCTGCGGCTGATCGAGATGCCGCAGGCGTGGCCCGAGATGGTGCCGCCGTTCAACAACCTGCTGATCGAGCTGCTGAAGGGCACCGCCCTGGTCTCCGTGATCACGGTGGCCGACATGACCTTCGCCGGCAATCTGCTCCGGCTGGGCACCAATGAGACGACCCCGATCTACACGCTGCTGCTGGTCCTCTACTTCGTACTCGCCTTCCTCATCACCCGCGGTATGCGGCTGGTGGAGCGCAAGGCCAAGGCAGGTATCGGGCAGCAGCCGGAGAAGCGGGGCGGGATCACCGCGAAGCTCAGCGCGCGCGGCGAGACCCTGCAGGCCGGTTCGGGTTCCGCGGGAGGTATGGGATGAACTGGGACTGGCAAGTCGTGGACGACTTCATGCCGCGGTTCTGGGACGGCGTGCTGGTCACGCTGCAGGCCCTGGCCATCGGCACCCTGATCGCCTTCGCCCTGGGCCTGGTGTGGGCGATGGCGCAGCGCTCCACGCTGGTGTGGGTGCGCTGGCCGGTCATCGCGGTCACTGAGTTCATCCGCAACACTCCGCTGCTGGTGCAGCTGTTCTTCCTGTTCTACGTGGTGCCGAACTTCGGCCCCTCGATGTCGCCGCTCACCACCGGCATCGTCGGCCTCGGGCTGCACTACTCCACGTACACCGCGGAGGTCTACCGCGCCGGCATCGACGGCGTACCCGTCGGCCAGTGGGAGGCGGCCACGGCGCTCAGCCTGTCCAAGGGCCGTACGTGGCGTGCGGTGATCCTGCCGCAGGCGATCCGCCGCGTCGTCCCGCCGCTGGGCAACTACGTCGTCGCCATGCTCAAGGACTCGCCGATGATCGCGACGATCGGCGCCTTCGACATGCTCGGCGAGGCCCAGGCCTTCAGTAACGAGACCTTCACCACGGAGGCTCTCACCGTCGTGGGTGTGGCGTTCATCGTCATCGCCTACCCCGCTTCCCTCTTGATCCGAGCCCTGGAGCGTCGTCTTGTCCGCTGACACCCCTTTGCAGAAAGAGCCCGAGAGCCGCGAGAACCCGCCGGTGGACGGCAGCGAGCTGATCCGCTTCGACAAGGTCACCAAGCGCTTCGGCAGCAACGTCGTGCTCGACGAGCTGGACTTCTCGGTGGACTCCGGCAAACACGTCACGCTGATCGGCCCGTCCGGCTCCGGCAAGACGACGATCCTGCGTCTGCTGATGACCCTGCTCAAGCCCGACGAGGGCACGATCAAGGTCGGCGGCACCTACCTCTTCCACGAGGAGAAGAACGGCAGCCTCGCCCCGGCGGGCGAGAAGCACATCCGCGAGGTCCGCAAGAACATCGGGATGGTCTTCCAGCAGTTCAATCTCTTCCCGAACATGAAGGTCCTGCGCAACATCACCGAGGCGCCGGTCACCGTACTCGGCCTGTCCAAGGACGAGGCCGACCAACGAGCCCGTGACCTGCTCGAACTGGTGGGGCTGACCGAGCACCTGGACAAGTACCCGACCCAGCTCTCCGGCGGCCAGCAGCAGCGCGTCGCGATCGCGCGGGCCCTCGCCATGCGGCCGAAGGTGCTGCTCCTGGACGAGGTCACCTCGGCCCTCGACCCCGAGCTGGTCGCGGGCGTCCTCGACGTGCTGCGGGACATCGCCCGCACCACCGACATCACGATGCTCTGCGTGACCCACGAGATGAACTTCGCCCGCGACATCTCCGACGCGGTCCTGATGTTCGACAAGGGCCGCGTCCTGGAGTCCGGACCGCCGGAGAAGATCTTCGGCGATCCGGAGCACGATCGGACGCGGGAGTTCCTGAGCGCGGTCCTGTAGGGCAGCCGTATCGCAGTCGCGTCATGCAGTCATGCGATGACGAGAAGTGAAAACGGCGATATCCGAGGTCGAGCCGCTGTGGCTTGACTCTGGCATATGCCAGAGTGGCGCGTTCCTGCTGAGAGCGCCGGAGCGCGCCACATCTTCTCGTCAACAGCCGCTCCCCGTCCGCCCCTTGAGGGCTATCGTGGAAGCAGCCTCCGTCCGAGAACGGCCAAGCAGTGCAGGGGGAACCGTGGCGCTCAAGCACGAGCCGACCGCGCCGTACCACTCGGCCCAGGACGCCCTGCGCGTACTGGAGACCGTGGCACGGCACACCACCGGCGTCACCGACGCCCAGCTCGCCCGCACGACCGGCCTCGGCACGGAGCGGCTGACCACGCTCCTGCGGATGCTGCGCCGCGAGGGATACGTCGAGCAGGTCGCCGACGGCGCGTACGTCACCGGTGCCGCCCTCAGCAGGCTGACCTCGGCGCACGGCCGCGACCAGGCGCTGCGCGAGCAGGTCCAGCGCAACCTCGACCGGCTGCGCGACTCGGTGGGCGCCGCCGTCTACATCAGCCGTTACGTCGACGGCGAGGTCCACGTCACCCAGTGCGCCGACAGCCCGAGCACACCCGCGGTGAACGAGTGGGTGGACTTCCGGCGCTCCGCCCACGCCAGCGCGATCGGCAAGAGCCTGCTCGGCCAGCTCGATATGAACGCCCGCCGCGATCACCTCGCCCGCCACAAGATGGCCCGCCTCACCTCGCGCACCATCACCAGCGAGCGGGTCCTGCTGTCCCGGCTCGACGCCCAGGCGCCCAGCGTGCCGGTCCTGGACCTCCAGGAGTACGCGGTCGGCACGGTGTGCGCGGCGGTCCCCATCACGGCCGGCTCCGCCGTGGGCTGCCTAGCCCTCTCCCTCCCGGTCGCACACGCGCACCGGCTGCGGGCGGCGGCGGACACGCTGAACCGGGGCGCGGCACCTGTGCTGCTGTCCCTCGCGATCTGAGCATCAGGCCGTCGGGCTGCGGTCGGGCCATGGTCACAAGCACCCCCGCGGACCAGGTAGTATTTTTTCCGTCGCCGACCGCCGCAAGCGGGAGGCGGGAGTCATGCGCCGCTAGCTCAGTTGGTTAGAGCAGCTGACTCTTAATCAGCGGGTCCGGGGTTCGAGTCCCTGGCGGCGCACCACCGAAGGGCCTCTCGTGGGAGCGAGAGGCCCTTCGACGTATGCCAGGGCCCGTCCGGCCTCGGTCAGCCGCACGATCGTCCGATGTGGAGGGTCACGGGGTCATCGTGACGCCGTCGACGACGATGGTGTCGGTGGTGCCGCCCGTGTCCTCGTCGAAGCCGAACTCGTCGGACATCTGGTTGTACGTGACCATGAAGCCGACGCAGAACACCGCGGCCACCCCGAGGAACGCCAGGATGGCGCCGGTGGACGCCGCCAGCCTGGCCCGGCGCGGCGCCTTCGCCGTGGCGACCACGTCGCGGCCCCCGGCGTAGTAGACGGTGACGAAGTCGCCCTCGAGGTTCGTCGCCGGGCCGTCCTCCTCCTCGAAGCGGACCGTCCGGCCGTCGCGAGCGGTGAACTCGTAAACATGGTGCAGCGTGGTACTCACGGACGTGTCGCCGCTGCCGCCGCGCGTCGTCGTGAACATCCGCAGACAGCGCCCCTCCGCCGTCAGGCCGCTGTTCCAGGCGCTTCGGATCTGCAGCGAGCGGCGCACCACGCGGTACGCGCCGAAGAGGACCACGGCCAGGATCAGGCTGGGCGCCAGGTAGAACAAGAGGTCCATGATGCTTCCCCCGAGGTCAGGTACTGCTCGTGTGGGGAACCTGCCCCCGGGGGAAGCACGCCTGTCTCAAGTAACGCTCAGAGATCCGGAGCCGGATCAGAACGTGACGTCCGAGCAGGCGTAGAACGCGTTGCCCGTGTCGGCGACCGTCCATACCGCGAGGATCACGTGGTGCCCGCTCTTGCCGGACGGCAGGGTGCCGCTGTGGGAGAGCGTCGCGGGCGGCTGGCCGCTGTAGGGCACGGTCAGGAACGGGGTGGTGTCCAGGGCGGCCCGGGTCAGCGGGGCGTTCTGGTTCCAGCCGTTCTTGGTGACGTAGTACCGGAAGTCGGTCGTCGAGTGCCGTGCCGTGAACTGCCAGCGGAACGTGTAGCTCTGCCCGCCGGTGACCTTGGTGGTGGGCCAGGCGCCGCCCGACGGCGTCCTCGGCTGGTCGAGCGCGCCGAAGTTGCCGTGGCCCGCAGAACAGATCTGACCGTCCGCGGGTCCGGCCGACGGGAAGCCCTTGGGGCCCTCGACGCTCTGGGGCTCGTACTGGATGGCACCGCAGCCGGTCACCGTGCCGTTGGCACAGAGCTTCTGCCGGCTGACGGGGAGGTCGGTGTAGCCGTGGCCGCTGGCACCGCCGCTGGAGAGCACGAACGCTCCCGTGGTGGCGAGGCCGACCACGGCCGCGTACCACTTGGTCCGCTTCTTGGACTGTTTCCCGATGCTTTTGCGCATGCTGCCGCTCCTGGAGAACGTGGGGGATTTCCGTGAGCTGTGCGTGCGCATCGCGATGCGTGGAGCGATGATTCAGGTCTAGACCAAGTTCAGATTATTGCCGACCCCTGAACATGTCCATACCAATCGCGGAAACGTCCATACCAATCGTCGAAACGATCCGATGGCACCGATCCCGCGACTCACCAGAGCCTGTCGTCGCGGTCCTGGACGTCCAGGGCCGCGAGCCGGCGGCGCTGTATCACCGCGGCGACTTCAGGGGCGTACTCGGCGCGGACCGGCTGCACGGAGAACACCTGGAGGCCGGCCGCCGCCGCGTCCGCCGCCACGAAGCGGGTCAGCTTCTCCCTGGCGGCCTCGGTGCCGGCCGGGAGCCGCGCGAGCGCCGCCTCCACGCACTCGCGCAGATACCGCTCGTGGTCCTCGACGCCGAGCGCGGCGCGGGCGGTGTCCTTGACCCGCCAGAGGACCAACACGTCGACGCGCAGGGCGAGTCCGTGCGCGTCGACGGCGGGCATCGGCTCGCTGCGCCAGTGCCGCAGCCGTACGTCGATCCGGCGGCGCAGCAGCAGCGGGTTCACCCACATCAGCCCGGTACGCCGGACGGTGCCCCGGTAGCGCCCGAAGAGCCCGAGCACCCAGGCACTCCCGGTCCGCCCCCGGGCCAGCCCGCCGAACCCGAAGAGAGCGACCGCCCCGGACGCGGCGAGCGCCGCCCACTGCGGAGCGCCGAGCCCGGCACCCCCGTACGCGGGCAACCCCGCCAACTCCCCGGCGAGCGGCGGCAGTACACCGGCCCACCAGGCCGCCACCACACACCCGGCGATCCCGCCGCCCCCGGCCAGCACGCCCACCGCGCCCGGCAGCACCCGCGCCGGACGCTCCACCAGCTCGGGATCGACGACGACCGGCAGCGGCACCGACTCCCGCCGGGCCACCCGCGGCTGCTCCCCCGCCCCCCTCCGCGACCCGACCTGCCCGACCTCCGCAGGCCGGAACAACAGGTGTACGGGGATCTCGGTGGTCGCCTCGTTGTGGATCAGCCGCGGCACCCGGACCCCTTGGGGCCCCTGCTCCGACTCCGAAGTCGTCGTACTCATCCGGGCGCCCCTTCCGGTGGAAATGTCAGCACTTCCGCATGTTCGTCAGTTTCTCAACCGACATCGGGCGCCGCATGCTGACGGTCCGAACGATGTACGGGACCAGCAGGCAGGGCCCTCCCAGGCCCACCCGCTACTCTCTCGCCATGGCGCGTGACCTGCAGGAGCGGATCAAGAAGCTCATCATCGACCGTCGGCTGCCCTCGGGAGCCACGCTGCCGACCGAGCCCGAGCTGATGGAGCTTCTCGGCGCCAGCCGGAATTCCGTACGTGAGGCGCTGAAGGCCCTCCAGGCGATGGGCATCGTGGAGATCCGGCACGGCTTCGGGACGTATGTGGGCCCGATGTCGATGGCGCCGATGATCGAGGGCCTCGCCTTCCGCACGGTCGCCGGGCACTACCGGGGGGAAGACTCCCTGGTCCAGCTCCTGGAACTGCGCGAGGCCGTGGAGAGCGGGCTCATCTCCCGGCTCGCGGGCCGTATCCCGGAAGCGGACCTCGTTGAACTGGACGCGCTCGTCGACCGTATGGAGAGTCAGGCCGCCGAAGGGGCAGGCCTCGCGGAGACCGACCGGGCCTTTCACGCCACGCTGTACCGGGGCCTCGGCAACCTCCTGCTGGGCGAGGTCCTGGAGGCGTTCTGGGACGCCTTCCACCGCGTACGCACGGATCTCGTGGAACCGCCGCAGGATCCGAAGATCACGTGCCGCCAGCATCGGGAGATCCTCGACGCGGTGCGCACCGGTGATGCGCGACGGGCGGAGGATGCAATAAGAGAACACTTTGGTCACATTCGAACACGCCTGACCGCTACCGCACCGCATGAGACCATCAGTCCTCCTAATTAGCGCGAATGACCGGTAAACACCACGTTTCGCGTCTTGCGATCATGCTGATCGTCGTAGAACCCTGAACCCTGGGCTACAAGAGGCTGCGATTACCTGGCAGTTGGGGGCCGGGGAAAGCGGTTGCACAGGAGGCGGGGAGGAGGGGCCCCGTTCAGAGCCCGATGCCGAGGGGGGCATCATGCAACCGGAGGCCCGCTGTTCCATGTCTATAGGGTGTGGATGGTGTGGTGACGGGGGCCTGCTATTGATACGTCTGTGAAAGTCGAGGGGGACCTCAGCAGGCGAACGGAACAAGGAGCACGCGATGCACTGCGTGTGGGGGGATGACTCATGACGTCGACGCCGAGCGGCGGCCGGCAGAACTCTGACCCGTCTCAGACGACCCAGCTCAGGGTGCCGTCACAGACAACGACGGGCAGTTTCCGCAGAATCAAGAAGACACTGCCGAGATACGACTACGAGCACTACAGCAGGCTCGCGGGTCCTCTCACCCAGCCCGATCCGCATAAGCCGTACAAGGTCAAGTACCGCTCGCTGATCTCGCAGGAGCCGCACCGCATCCGGGTCGCCCTGATGCTGATCGCCGCCCCCGTGCTGTCGCTGGTACTGCTCGTCTGGCTGCTGCAGCCCACGCACTGGACCGAACGCGAGAACCCGGTCTACGACTTCCTGCCCGCGCTCGACGTCGTCATGCTCGTCTCGATCGGTCTGATCGAGTTCTTCCGCTGTATGAACGTGGTGTCGAACGCGCACGCCACGCTGGTCGCCCGCGACCCGATCCCGGTGGTGCCCGAGACCGGCACCAGAGTGGCCTTCCTCACCTCCTTCGTGCCCGGCAAGGAGCCGCTGGAGATGGTGACGAAGACGCTGGAGGCCGCGGTGAAGATCCGTCACCGAGGCCTCATGCACGTCTGGTTGCTGGACGAGGGCGACGACCCCGAGGTCAAGGAAGTCTGCGCGCGCCTCGGTGTGCACCACTTCTCCCGCAAGGGCGTCGCGAAGTGGAACCAGAAGAAGGGCCCGCACCGCGCCAAGACCAAGCACGGCAACTACAACGCCTGGCTGGACGCGCACGGCGACGACTACGACTTCTTCGCCTCGGTCGACACCGACCACGTGCCGCTGCCCAACTACCTGGAGCGGATGCTCGGTTTCTTCCGCGACCCGGATGTCGGCTTCGTCATCGGCCCGCAGGTGTACGGCAACTACGACAACCCCATCACCAAGTCCGCCGAGTCGCAGCAGTTCCTGTTCCACGCGCTGATCCAGCGCGCGGGCAACAGGTACGGCTCCCCGATGTTCGTGGGCACCTCGAACGCCGTACGGATCAAGGCGCTCAAGCAGATCGGTGGTCTGTACGACTCGATCACCGAGGACATGGCGACGGGCTTCGAGATACACCGTCACAAGAACCCGGCGACGGGCAAGAAGTGGCGCTCGGTCTACACCCCCGACGTGCTCGCGGTCGGTGAGGGCCCCAACGCCTGGACGGACTTCTTCACCCAGCAGATGCGCTGGTCGCGAGGGACGTACGAGACGATCCTCAAGCAGTACTGGAAGGGCTGGTACTCGCTGCCGCCGAGCAAGCTCTTCAACTACACGATGATGATCATCTTCTACCCGATGTCGGCCCTCAACTGGATCCTGGCGGCGCTGAGCTGTGCGCTGTTCCTGGGCCTGGGCGCCTCGGGTGTGAACATCGACCCGGCGATCTGGCTGATGCTGTACGGCAACGCCTCGGCGCTGCAGATCGGCCTGTACGTCTGGAACCGCCGCCACAACATCTCTCCGCACGAGCCGGAGGGCTCCGGCGGTGTGGCCGGCATGATCATGTCCGCGCTCTCGGCGCCGCTCTACGCGAAGGCGCTGATCGACTCCGTACTGCGCCGCAAGAGCAAGTTCGTGGTCACCCCGAAGGGCGACTCGGCGAGCCCGGACACCTGGTTCGGGACCTTCCGTTACCACTGGTACTTCATCCTGATCTTTGCCGGTTCGATCAGCGCCGGCTTCTACTTCGGCAACTCGCACCCCGCGATGATCATCTGGGCGTCGTTCGCGCTTCTGATCACCGCCTCGCCGATGTTCGCCTGGCGCTATCAGATGCGCCAGGACGCGAAGAAGCCGCCGTCCGCGCCGCCGGAGCCGCAGCACGCGGTGACGACACCACAGCCTCTGCCCACCCAGCAAAGCGCCCCGCACGGACAGCACAAGCCGAGCTGGGCGGCGGACGGGGGCAGTGACCAGACAGTGCAAATCGCTCTTGGGGGACGCAAGAAATGAAAGACCGCTCCAGCCGCCACCGCCGCGCCCGCCGCATCGCGATAGGCGCGGCGGTGGTGGTGGCGCTGGCGGGGATGAACGGACCGGCGCTCTATCGCTTCGGTTCGGCCCAGTACCACGACTACAAGATCAACCGGCCCGAGTACAAGGCCGCGAACGGCAAGTGGGAGATCGTCGATTTTCCGGAGAAGTACCGGCTCAATACCATCCACGCCGCGCTTCTGCGCACCGGCAAGGTCCTGCTGATCGCGGGCTCGGGGAACAACCAGGACAACTTCGACGCGAAGAAGTTCGACACCCGTATCTGGGACCCGGTCAAGGGCACGATCAAGGACATCCCGACACCGAAGGACTTGTTCTGCACGGGCCACACCCAGCTCGCCAACGGCAATCTGCTGATCGCGGGCGGCACCAAGCGGTACGAGAAGCTCAAGGGTGACGTGACCAAGGCCGGCGGCCTGATGATCGTCCACAACGAGAACCCGGACAAGCCGATCACCATCCCCGCGGGCACCAAGTTCACGGGCAAGGAGAACGGCAAGACGTTCATCTCGAAGGACCCGGTCGTCGTCGAGCGCGCGAAGAAGACGTTCGACAAGGAGACCGGCGAGTTCACGGGCAACGAGCCGGGCCTGGGCCGTATCTACGTAGAGGCGCAGAAGCGCGGCGCCAAGTACGAGACCGGCACGGAGGACAACTACACGATCGAGGGCCTGAAGGGCGCCGACGCCCGCAACACGTACGGCATCGCGCAGAAGCTGGCCCTCGACAAGAAGGACTTCCAGGGCATCAAGGACGCCTTCGAGTTCGACCCGGTGGCTGAGAAGTACATCAAGGTCGACCCGATGAAGGAGGCCCGCTGGTACCCGACGCTCACCACGCTGTCGGACGGCAAGATCCTCAGCCTCTCCGGCCTGGACGAGATCGGCCAGCTGGTGCCGGGCAAGAACGAGATCTACGACCCGAAGACCAAGGAGTGGGAGTACACCGCGAAGGAGCGGCAGTTCCCGACGTACCCGGCGATCTCCCTGATGCAGAACGGCAAACTGTTCTACTCGGGCGCGAACGCCGGCTACGGCCCGGACGACGTCGGCCGTGACCCGGGCATCTGGGACCTGAAGACGAACAAGTTCGACAAGGTCCCCGGCATGTCCGACCCCAAGCTTCTGGAGACCGCGGGCACGGTGCTGCTGCCGCCCGCGCAGGACGAGAAGTACATGGTGATCGGCGGCGGCGGCGTCGGCGAGTCCAAGCAGTCCAGCAAGAAGACCCGCATCATCGACCTGCTGGCGGACGACCCGAAGTTCGTGGACGGACCCGACCTGGACAAGGGCACCCGCTACCCGCAGTACTCGATCCTGCCCGACGACAGCGTGCTGGTGTCCGGCGGCTCCGAGGACTACCGCGGCCGTGGTGACTCCAACATCCTCGAGGCGCGGCTCTACGACGCGAAGAGCAACGAGATGAAGCGGGTCGCCGACCCCCTCGTGGGCCGCAACTACCACTCGGGCTCGATCCTGCTGCCCGACGGCCGTGTGATGGTCTTCGGCTCGGACTCGCTCTACTCGGACAAGGCCAACACCAAGCCGGGCAAGTTCGAGCAGCGCATCGAGATCTACACGCCGCCGTACCTCTACGGCGATGCGCAGCCCACGCTCTCCGGCGGTCCGAAGACCATCGAGCGCGGCGAGTCGGCGACGTTCAAGTCCGAGCATGCCTCGTCCATCAAGTCGGCCCGCCTGATCCGGCCGAGCGCCTCGACGCACGTCACCGACATCGACCAGCGGTCCATCGCCCTGGACCTGGAGAAGACGGACGACGGCATCGAGGTCACCGTCCCGAAGAACCGCAACCTCGTCCAGTCGGGCTGGTACATGCTGTTCGTGACGGACGACCAGGGCACGCCGAGCAAGGCGCAGTGGGTCAAGGTCCCTTGATTCCCTGAACGTCCTGAGAGTTACGTGACTGGGGGCGCCCTCCTTGGCGGAGGGCGCCCCCAGTCACGTACTGCCTGCTCCTACTCCTGGCTGGCCTTCGCGAGCTCCAGCGCGTACTCCGGCCACCACTCGCCCGCCTTCGGGCCCCCCTTGCAGGTGCCGTCGGACTCGCCGGGGCGCTTGACCCACAGATAGGCGTCGACGAGGTCGTCGCCGGTCTTCGTCGTGGGCTCCTCGCCGAGCGCGCGGCCCGGCGGGTTGCACCAGTTCTCCGCGGGATCACCTTCGGTGTACGGGCCGTTGCCGTTGCGGCTGGTGTCGATCACGAACGGCTTGTTGCCGATCTTCGCCGACAGCTCCTTGCCGTACTTCGTGCTGTACTCGGTGGTGAAGAAGTTCGACACGTTCACCGAGAAGCCGTCGGCCTGGTCGATGCCCGCCTTCTTGAGCGGGTCGTAGAGATCGCTGGGATTGCTGCCCGCGTTGCCCGCGTCCAGATAGACCTTCGTGTTCTTCAGAGCCGTGAGCTTCTCGACCGCCCCCTTGAGGAGATCGAGGCGCTCCTGATGGAACTCCTCCGCCGTGCAGCCGTCCACGACGTGCAGCAGGGCGTCCGGCTCCAGGATCACCGTGGCGTTCCGGTCGCCGATGCCGCTCGCGACCTGGTCGATGAACGTCCGGTAGGCGTTGCCGTCCGCGGCGCCGCCCTGTGAGAACTGGCCGCAGTCGCGGTGCGGAATGTTGTAGAGGACGAGCAGCCCGTCCCGGTCGGCCTTCTCGGCCGCCTCGGTGAGACCGCGCGCCTCGTCCTCGGCGTTCTCCGGAATGATCCACTCGCCGGTGGGCTGCTCGGCGATCTTCTGGATCAGCTTGGCCTCCTCCTTCTTCCCCTCCTCCGTGAACGTGGCCACCTGCTCGGCCGCGGTCCCCTCGGGGTTGACCCAGTACGGGTCGTCGCCCTTGGGCTGCTGGCTGACCTGACCGGCCGACTCGTTCGAGTCGTCGCCATCGTCCCCGGAGGAGGAACACCCCGCGAGCAGCAGCACCACTCCGGCCACCGCCACGGACGCTCTGGCTCCGGCCCCCCTGCGCTCGTACATCCAACTCCCCCCATGGGTGCACTGTTCGAAGTACCAATCCTGACATACGTGTCTGTGCGCTCACGAGGGCGGCCGATCCTTGTCGGACACCTGTTACAGCGGCTCCGATCGGCTCCCGTCGGCCCGCAATGTCGCCGTAACTTCTCTAGGCCAAAACACTCATCCGTTCTAGAGTCGTCCCGGACTTCGACTTCGTCGCTACTTCGACAACGACAACATCGACACTCCGAGACCTCCCGCGCCGACGCCGGGTTACTCCCGCAGCCCGTGCGCGCGTGGTCGAGGAACCAGCCCGGCCGACGACTCAGGGGGAGCGGTCGTTGGCCGGGCTAGGTGCGTTTGTGATGTTCGGTGAGGTACGCCGAGACCACCACGTTCGCCGTGTACGTACGGCTGTCCGGGTCGAAGCTGCCGCCGCAGGTGATCAGCCGCAGCTCGGCGCGCCCCGACTGCCGTACTCCGTACGCCTGTTGGGCATCGAAGCGGTCCCGCTCGAGGACCTGTACGTCGTCCACGGTGAACTCGGCGACCGTGCCGTCGTCGCGGATCACCCGGACCTTCTCGCCCGGCCGCAGCTCGCTGAGGCGGTAGAAGACCGCGGCCCTGGACTCGCTGTCGACATGCCCCACGAGCAGCGCGGCTCCCTCCGCACCGGGGCGCACCCCGGCCCCGTACCACCCCACGGCCCTCGCGTGGGCATAGGGCGGCGCTTCGACCGCCCCTCGCTGATCGAGCCCGCGGGCCAGCACGGGAGCCCGCACGCCCAGAGAGGGGATGACCAGCCGCCTCGGCCGCCCGTCTTCCCCCAACGGCTTTGCAGCGGGCGGCAGTTGGACACCGAGCGGCCGTCCCACCGCCGCCACGTCACCCGTGGTCGGCGCGGACGTCCCAGGGCGTACGTCGGTCACCTCGTTGCCCCACAGCCACAGCCCGAGCAGCAGCACCGCCCAGACCAGGCCCATCATGAGGCGGTCGGCGCCGGAGGAACGCTCCCGGTCGGACATGGCCGCCCCTCACCTGCCGCGTCCCCGGCGCACACTGCGCACCGCCACGGCCACCGCGGCGACGCCGGCCAGGATCAGCCCGATCACGGTGTGCAGGGTGCCGGGCCCCTCCGCCGCCCGCTCCTCCACGACGGAGAGCCGCGCGGTGCCGCCACCGCCGGCGCTCACAGGGGCGGTGGGGGACTTGTGCGCGGAGAGCTTCTTCACGACGGTGAGGGTGCCCGTGACCTTGTCGGCCTTGTCGGCCTTGTCGCCGAGGCCGCCGCAGGTGATCTTGATGTCGTACGTGCCCGGGGTGACCGTCGAGCGGATCCGCGTGTCGCCGACGAGTTCGCCGGCTCGCCCGGCCAGCAGCGCGTCCGCGACGAACGCCCGGGATGCGGCGCTGGTGGCCGACGTCCCCGTCGTGCAGCCCCGCGCCCGTACCTGGATGTCGCTGCCCGGGGTCGGGTTCGACGGTGTGACGGAGACGGCCGCACCCGCCTTGTCGGCCACGGACAAGGCGGGTGCGGTGGCGGAGGCGGGGACGGGGGTGAGCTCGGGCGTGAGCGCGGCGGTGACCACGGCCGTGACCATGGCCCCGGCACAGAAAGTCAGTCGCAGTGAACCCATCGTGAACCTCCAGACAGCTGAAGCCTCCTCTCCCGGGCGCGTGGACGCACGTGGGGAGGGGGCTCGGCTGCTCCGTTCGGGCCGGCCGTCCGGCTCACACCCGCTCGACGAGGTCCGCTATCGAATCGACGACCTTGGACGGGCGGTACGGGTACCGCTCGACGTCCTCGGGCGTGGTCAGCCCGGTCAGCACCAGGAACGTCATCATCCCGGCCTCGAGCCCGGCGAGTACGTCCGTGTCCATCCGGTCGCCGATCATCGCGCTGGTCTCGGAGTGCGCGCCGATGGCATTGAGCCCCGTACGCATCATCAGCGGGTTCGGCTTGCCCGCGAAGTACGGCTTCTTGCCGGTCGCCTTGGTGATCAGCGCGGCGACGGCGCCGGTGGCGGGCAGCGGGCCCTCGGCGGACGGGCCGGTCTCGTCGGGGTTGGTGCAGATGAAACGGGCCCCGCCGTTGATCAGCCGGACCGCCTTGGTCATGGCCTCGAAGGAGTACGTACGGGTCTCGCCGAGGACCACGTAGTCGGGCTCGTGGTCGGTGAGGACGTACCCGATGTCGTGCAGCGCCGTGGTCATGCCCGCCTCACCTATGACGTACGCGGTGCCGCCGGGCCGCTGGTCGTCCAGGAACTGGGCGGTGGCCAGGGCGGAGGTCCAGATGTTCTCGACGGGTACGTCCAGGCCCATGCGCTTGAGGCGGGCGTGCAGGTCGCGGGCGGTGTAGATGGAGTTGTTGGTGAGCACCAGGAAGGGCCGCTCGGACTCCTTGAGCTTCTTGATGAAGGCGTCGGCGCCGGGGATGGGCACGCCCTCGTGGATGAGTACACCGTCCATGTCGGTGAGCCACGATTCGATGGGCTTGCGCTCTGCCATGTCCCGGTCTCCTGACGTACGCGTGTACCGACGCACCAGCGTAGCCACCGGCCGGATCATGGAGGAGGGGCGTCCCGCCCTTTGTGCCCTTCGGGTCTCAGCGTCGGCGTCGGGCCAGGAGTACGGCACCGGTGCCGGCACCGACGAGCAGGAGCGTGCCGGCCGCCGCCCCGAGCAGTTCGCGCCGTGAGACGGGCCCGGTCCCGGCAAGCTTGTCGGCGAACGGCAGGCCTTTCTTCGGTACGGCTTCGGGGGTGGCCTCGCCTTCAGAGGTGCCTTCGCCTTCGGGGGTGTCCTCGTCCTGGGGGGTGCCCTCGTCGACGATGCGGAACCGGTAGTCGTTCGACTGCCCCACCCAGTCCCCGTCGTCGTCATGGCGCTGCACGACGGCCGCGTTGGCGACGACATCGTTGGGCACGGCGTCGTCGGCGACAGCGAGCCGAACCTTGACGGACAGGGTCTTCCCCGGCCCCACGGTGAACCCCGGGAACCCGTCGCCGCCATCGCCACCGTCGTCGAAGACCCCGATGTTCTCGTCCCTGTCGGTCCTCTCGAAGCGGACGGGATACGGCCGCGCCCCGGCGCCCTCCCCCTCGTAGAACTCGAGCCGCATCTGCCCGCCCTCCAGGACCCGCTTCTGATCCACGAGCACGACGACGGGGTGGATGCTCCGGCAGGTCCCGTCGGTGGTGTTGGTGAGATCGAGATACCAGGTCCGGTAAGCCCCTCCGGCCTCGTAAGTGGAGGGCCCGCCATGAATCCGAGTATGGACAGGGAACGCCTGACTGCCGGGCCTGGCCGAGCAGTTCGGCTCAGCGTTGAGGGCCTGCGCGGGCAAAGGGGCGAGGGCGGCGGCAGCAAGGGAGAAAAGGGGCAAAAAGTCACACAGTCGCATGAACATCGGAGCTTGCCAGGAGCAGGCAGGGTCAGAACGCCGGGAGACTCCTGGCGGGACCCGTTCGGGGGGCGAGTTCAGCAGGTCGGCTCAGCGAGCGAGATCAATCTTCCGCTCGCCCGAACAACGGCGCCAACAACAACTGAGCCGCCCCCTCAGCCACCCCCCACTCACCGCCGGAGGCAACCCGTACCGGCACAGGACTGCTCGCCCCCTCCCGCTGAGCCCGAGCATCGAGAACTGCCCCGACCCCCCGCACAAACCGCTCGGGCTCAGCGGCAACAATCCGCCCGCCCAGCAGCACAAGATCGATATCAAGCAGCCCCACGAGATTCGCGGCGCCGGCGCCCAGCACCCGAGCCGCCTCGTCCACATCCCCCCGGGCCACGGCCCTCAGGCACAACACCTCCACGCACCCACGGTCCCCGCACGAACACACCGGCCCGTCCAGCTGGATCACCTGATGCCCGAACTCCCCCGCCCCGGTATGCGCCCCCCGATGCACGGCCCCACCCAGTACGAGCCCGGCCCCCAGCCCCGTACCAAGATGCAGATACGCGAAGGACCCGACCTCACCCTCCACCGCGAGCGCCAGCGCAGCGGCATTGGTGTCCTTGTCCAGCACGACCGGCATCCCCAGCCGCCGGGCCAAGGCATCGCGCAACGGAAACCCGTCCCACTCGGGAAACCCGGTCACCCGATGCAGCACCCCGTGGGTGTGATCGAGCGGCCCGGGCATGGCGACCCCGACCCCGAGAACCGCCCCCAGCTCCCCGTCCAGGCCCCCGACCAGCGCCTCGACCTCGCCCGCGACCACGTCCAGCACGGGCTCCGCCCCGGCCCCCAGATCGAGCGGCCCCCGCCGCTCCCCCACAACCGCCCCGGTCAGATCGACCAGCACCGCCCGCAGTTCATCCCGTTCAAGATGCAGCCCCACGGCATGCCCGGCCTCCGGCACGAGCCGCAGCGACGTCCGCGGCTTGCCGCCCGTGGAGGCCTGCCGCCCCGCCTCCGCCACCAGCCCGTCGTCCCGCAACCGCGCGGTGATCTTGCTGACGGCCTGCGGAGTCAGCCCCGTACGCTCCGCGAGCTCAAGCCGGCTGATGCCCGCGCGCCCGGCGCTGCGCAGCAGATCGAGCACCAGCGCCGCGTTGTAGCCGCGCAGTGCGAGCAGATTCGCGCCGCCTCCGGGATTTCTCCTGTTCACGTAACCCATTGTCCACCGAGGTTGCCCTTTGGCAACAGCGTTGCTTAAGTTGTGAGGCATGGTGGAGAACATGACCGACACACCCCTCGGCACCCCCTCTCGCGTGGGCCTCGTCGGCTACGGCCTCGCGGGCTCCGTCTTCCACGCCCCGCTGATCGCCGCCACCGAGGGCCTCGCCCTCGACACGATCGTCACCGCGAACCCGGAGCGGCAGCAGCAGGCGAGGACCGAGTTCCCGGACGTACGGATCGCGGCGACCCCCGACGAACTCTGGTCCCGCGCCGACGACTTGGACCTGATCGTCATCGCGTCCCCGAACAAGACGCACGTCCCGCTCGCCACCGCCGCCCTCAAGGCGGGCCTCCCGGTCGTGGTCGACAAGCCGATCGCGGGCACGGCGACGCAGGCCCGCGAGCTGGCCTCACTGGCCGACGAACGCGGACTGCTCCTCTCCGTCTTCCAGAACCGCCGCTGGGACCACGACTTCCTGACCCTCCACAAGCTCCTCGCCGACGGCGAACTCGGCGACATCTACCGCTTCGAGTCCCGCTTCGAACGCTGGCGTCCCGGGCTCAAGGGCGGCTGGCGCGAGTCCGGCGACCCGGCAGAGGTCGGAGGTCTGCTGTACGACCTCGGCAGCCACGTGGTCGACCAGGCCCTGGTCCTCTTCGGCCCCGCGGCCTCGGTGTACGCGGAGTCGGACGTACGCCGCCCGGGCGCCGAGGCGGACGACGACACGTTCATCGCGATCACGCACGAGAACGGCGTCCGCTCCCACCTGTACGTCTCTGCCACCACAGCCCAACTCGGCCCGCGCTTCCGGGTGTTGGGATCGAAGGCGGGATATGTGAAGTACGGCCTGGACCCGCAGGAAGCCGCCCTCCGTGAAGGTGAACGCCCAACGCCGGGCAAAGAGTGGGGAGTTGAGCCGGAGGACCTGTGGGGCCGCCTCGGCTCGGGCGAGTCCCCGCCGACCGGCGGCGGCCAGCCCGTCCCGACCCTGCCGGGCGCGTACCCCGCGTACTACGCCGCCGTCGCCACCGCCCTCCGAGGCACCGGCGAGAACCCGGTCACCGCCCTGGAAGCGGCTGCCGCCCTCGACGTACTGGAAGCAGCGCGCCGCTCGGCCCGCGACGGAGTGGCGGTGACACTGTGACCCCCAAGACACCCACCAACGCACCCACCAACGCACCCACCCTCGCGCCCAGCGTCACCGAACTCGAGGCGCAGGAACGCCGGTTGACGCTCCCCCACTTCACGTACGACGACGCCTGGACACTAGGCACGCTCCTCGTCGACCTCGCCCGGGAGCGGGGCGCCCCGGTAGCGATCGACATCACCCGCTCCGGCCAGCAGCTCTTCCACGCCGCCCTCCCCGGCTCCACCCCCGACAACGACGCCTGGATCGCCCGCAAACGCCGAGTCGTCGAGCGTTACGCCGCCTCGTCCCTTCTCATCGGCACCCGCTTCCGCGCCAAGGGCACCACCTTCGAAGCCGACTCCCGCCTGGACCCCGACCAGTACGCGGCCCACGGCGGCGCCTTCCCGATCACGGTCGAGGGCGCGGGCGTGATCGGCACGGTGGTGGTGTCGGGGCTGCCGCAACTGGAGGATCACGCGATGGTGGTGGAGGCGTTGGAGCGGTTTATCGCGGGTTAGCGGGGGCGGCCGGGGCACCGCCCTCGCGCGGGAACTCGTCCGTGGTGAGCTTGATTCCGACAGGGGTCTGAGTGAGGTCGACCGCAGTGCCGAAGTCGAGGCCCAGGTTCGAGCAGTACTCGCCGTCCTTGGGCAGCGTGTGGAGGTGCCACTTCGCGGTGTACGGGTCGACGATCAGGTAGACCGGCACCTCCGCCGCTGCGTACGCATCCAGCTTGGGCCCGTAGTCGTTGGCCGCGGTGTCCTTGGAGATCACCTCGGCGATGAACTCGACGTCCTGGTAGCGCCAACGGCCTTTACTGTCCTGGACAGCGTCCTCTTTGAAGGCGGCGACGTCAGAAGCAAACCCGTTGAGGTGGCCGGGGAAGTCGACCCGGACATCGGAGGCGATGCGCTCTTCCGGATACCGCGCCAGAAGCTGCACGATGATGTTCAGGATGATCCGCCAGTGCGTCTGGCGCTGCGGCGACATGTAGATGGCCCCCTGGACGATCTCAACCTTGTATCCCTCAGGGGCGGGCTCAAGCCACTCGAACATCATGTCCAACGTGCGCTCGTCGCTCTGCTCGGCCATCGCGATCCTGTCGTCGAGAACAGTCACTGTGCCGCTCCTCCCCGCTGCCGCAGGGTCGCGCGCAGCCGCGTAGTACAACGATACGCTCGGCATCCCGGTCACGCCGGAGTGCCGAGCACCGTCGTCACACTCGCCACCGCCGGAGGCGCTACGCGTCCTTCAGCTCCTGCCGCTGCCGCCCCAGCCCCCCGATCTCCAGCTCCACCACATCCCCCGCCCGCAAGAACGGCTTAGGCTCCGGCTGCCCCATCGCCACCCCCGCCGGCGTACCCGTATTGATGACGTCCCCGGGGTAAAGCGTCATGAACTGGCTTACGTACCGCACCACTTCAGCCACGGGAAAGATCTGGTCGGCCGTGCTGCCGTCCTGCTTCAGCTCGCCGTTGACCCACAGCCTCAGCGACAGCTGCTGCGGATCCGGCACCTCGTCCGCCGTCACGAGCCACGGCCCGAGCGGGTTGAACGTCTCGCAGTTCTTGCCCTTGTCCCAGGTCCCGCCCCGCTCGATCTGGAAGGCGCGCTCGGAGACGTCGTGCGCCACCGCGTACCCGGCGACATGCGCGAGCGCCTCCTCGTGCGAGCCGAGATACCGCGCCGTACGCCCGATGACGACCGCCAGCTCGACCTCCCAGTCGGTCTTCTCCGACGTACGCGGCACGAGCACGGTGTCGTACGGCCCGACAACCGTGTCCGCCGCCTTGAAGAAGATGACCGGCTCGGCGGGCGGCTCGGCGCCGGTCTCGGTGGCGTGGTCGTGGTAGTTGAGGCCGATGCAGACGACCTTGCCGATCCGGGCGAGCGGCGGCCCGACCCGCAGCCCCGCCGCGTCCAGCGCGGGCAGTTCCCCCGCCTCGGCCGCGCTCCGGATCCGGCCGAGCGCCGCGTCGTCGGCGAGCAGCGCCCCGTCGATGTCCGGGACGATGCCCGACAGATCCCGCAGCACCCCCTCGGCATCGAGCAGCGCGGGCCGCTCCGTCCCGGCCGTACCGACTCGCAGCAGCTTCATGAATCCCCATCTCCCTCGATCGCGGGCAGCCCGCCGATGGGTGCGGTCATGGGTGCAGGACGGCTGGATCCATCGGAGGACTGGTCGATCCTCCAAGCTGTACGTCCACTCCGCAATACCCGGTTCACAAGCTGGACTTTCACCCAGCGGCAGCCGCCAACGGCGACGCCCCCGGCATGTCCCGGTACAGCACAGCCCGCTCGACCGCACTCCACGTCGTACTGGTCACCACGTACAAGGCGGCGGCCAGCGGCACGAAGGCGACCGTGAACAGCGTCATGAACGACATCAGCGGCATGAACTTCAGAACCGCCCCCATCCCCGGCACCTGCTGCTCACCACTCCCCGCGGCCACCACCGGCGTGGCGGCCATCTGCCGCTTCGTACGCCGGTAGTTGAAGGTGGCGACGCAGGCGACGACCACGAACAGCCCGAGATAGACCAGCCCCCGCGCCCCGAACACCCCGCCGTCCCCCAGCGCGTCCATCCACCGTCCGCCGAGCGGAGCCGCGAGCAGCTTGTGGGCGAGCAGGGCGTTCGCCTCGCCGCCGATCGTCGAGTTGGAGAAGAGGTGGTAGAGCAGGAAGAAGGCCGGCAGCTGGAACAGACTCGGCAGACAGCCGGACAGCGGCGAGACCTTCTCCTTGGCGTGCAGCTCCATGACGGCCTTCTGGAGCTTCTCGGGGTTCTTCTTGTGCTTCTTCCGCAGCTCGGCGATCTGCGGCTGCAGCCGGGCGCGTTCCCGCTGCCCCCGCGCCGCGGCCCGCGACAAGGGGTGCACGAGGAGCCGTACGAACGCGGTGAACAACACGATCGCCGCAGCCGCCGCGGACGCCTGGAACAACGGCTCGAGGAGATCGGCCAGCCCTTCGACGAGGCTGGCGAAAACGGACATGAAAGCGGACATGGGTGAGCCCTCCGGGGTCTCGTCGTGCCGGGAGATGTACGTCGGCATGACGGCCCGCGAGAGGGCTTCGGGTGAGGTGCTGCCAGGTCCCCTACGCGGCCGTCAGGAGGAGACGGCCGGGTGCTCGAGGACGCGTACGCCCGGAGGCGTCGGGATCACGTTGCGGCAGGAACGCCGTACGCCGCTCACGGTCGCGGATGGCCGTACGCACCCGCGTACGGGGCACGGCGGGCGCGAGCCGCGCGGAGATGACGGAACAGACGGCGAGCGCGGACCCGGCCGCGGCGGTCGCGGCGAACGTGACGGCGCCGACGAGGCTGCCGGAGTCGAGGAGCGCCACCTCGAGGAGGAGGACGAACAGCACGGCGACGGGCTTCAGTTGGGCCCAGGTCCGCACCATCGGCTGTCCTCCCTTCCTTCCTGCCCCATGCTCCATGGCCTCCTGCCGTTATACAGGATCCGTCTGCGCAGATGCCGTCTGCACAGGATCCGTCTCGATCGGCTGAAGCAGCCTCTTGGGCTTGAGCAGCGCACGGCTGACCGGGTCCTCCGGGTCCGGGTCGAGTCCGGGCCCCGGCGCCATTTCCACATCCTCCAGGGGTACGACGATTCCGCACGCGGGGCATTCGCCGTACGGGCCGAGTTCCGTGGCCGTACCGCAGGTGGCGTGCCGGAAGTAGCGCAGCTGCCTCTGTGTGAAGTGCTCGCGCCCCCACAGGCCGAGGGACCGGAGTGTGGGCCACAGCGCCTGGCCGCGCTCGGTGATGACGTACTCGTCGCGCGGCGGCGACTCCTGGTAGCGGCGCCTCTCGAGAATGCCCGCGGCGGTGAGCGCCTGGAGGCGGGCGGCCAGGACGGCGCGCGGGATACGGAGATGGACGAGGAAGTCGTTGTAGCGCCGCACTCCGTAGAGCGCGTCGCGGACGACGAGCAGCGTCCAGCGCTCGCCGACGATCTCCAGCGCGCGGGCGATCGAGCACTCCTGCGCGGCGTAGTCCTTGCCCAGAGCCATGGGTTCCACTGTAGCCACTTTTCGACCTCAGGGTTCAGTCAATGAACCTACGGTGCTACGGTCGGCCTCGGACGCACGAGTTCATTCACTGAACCTAATCGTTAATCGCACCTGAATCTGCACCTGAACGCTGAAAAGGGCAGCCCATGCCACGCACCGACGCCACCCCACCCGCCGCAAAGCAGCCCGCGCGAGCCGCCCCCGACCGCCCCGCCGCCACCCTCGCCGTCACGAGCGCCGCCACGGCCGTGGCCCTGATGACGTACACCGCGCCGATGGTCACGCTCCCCGACACCGCCGCCGCGCTGCACACCCCGCTCTCCGCCCAGGCCTGGCTGCTGAACGGCACCCCGCTCGGTCTCGCCGCCCTGCTCCTGGTCGCAGGCAGCCTCGCCGACGACTACGGCCGCCGCCGGATCTTCCTCGGCGGCACGGTCGCGCTGGGCATCACCACGGCGCTGGGCGCGCTCGCGTCCTCGACCTGGCTGTTCACTGCGGCCCGTATCGCGCAGGGCGCGGCGAGCGCGGCGATCCTCGCCAGCAGCCTGGGCCTGATCGTGCACGCCTTCCCGACCGCGGCCGGGAGGGTGCGGGCCACGGGCGTCTGGGGCGCGTTCGTCAGCGGCGGCATCGCGACGGGCCCGCTGCTCGCGGGCGGGATCGCCTCCTGGGACTGGCGGGCGGCGTACGCGGTCCTGGGCGCGGCGGCACTGATCGTCGCGCTCTTCGGGGCCCGCTCACTCACGGAGTCCCGCGTCCCGCGCGGCGGACTCCCGGACCTCGCCGGGGCGTTCACCTTCGGCCTCGCGCTCGCCTCCCTGGTGGCCGCGCTCACCCTGGGCCGCGACGGCTGGCTGCGCGCACCGGTGGGCGTCCTGCTCGCCGCGACCGTCCTGCTGACCTTCGTGTTCGTCCTCGTCGAGCACCGGGCCACAACACCCATGATCGACCTCGGCCTGCTGCGCCGCCCCCGCTTCCTGGCGTCCTCCGCGGGCGGCCTCTTCACGGGGCTCGCGGTGATCGGCCTGTTCAGCTTCCTGCCGGCCATCCTGCAACAGTCGCTGGGCCTGTCCGCGATGGACACCGCATGGCTGTCCCTGCTCTGGTCGGGCCTCTCCTTCGCGGTCGCCCTGCAGGCGAGGCGGCTGACCGGCCGGGTCCCCCCACGCCCCCAACTCGCCCTGGGTTTCGCCCTGCACGCCGCCGGCGTCCTGTCGATGCTCGGCGCAATCGGGTCCGGCTCCTGGCACCGCCTCCTGCCCGGCCTCGTCGTCGCGGGCGTCGGCAGCGGCCTCCTGAACGCCGCGCTGCCGCTGGTCGCCGTGGACTCCGTCCCCGCCGCCCGCGCCGCGATGGGCTCGGGCGCCAACCAGACGTTCCGCTACATCGGTTCGTGCGCGGGCGTCGCACTCACGATCGCGGTGGTGACGTCCTCCGGCTCACTGTCCCGCGGAACGGACCTCGCGCTTGGCGTCTCGGCGGGGCTCGCCCTCCTGGGCGCAGTCAGCGTGCTGCTTCTCCGAGACCGGACGTGAGGCGTGACCGGGCGTGAGGCCGTCCTGCCCCGTTCAACCCCGTCCGGCACCAACTGGCCCGGCCTAGCGAGGCCGCATGGAGGCGAGCTTCCCCCAGACCACCAAGCGGTACTTGGAGGAGTACTCCGGGGTGCAGGTGGTGAGGGTGAGGTAATAACCGGGATCGGAGTAGCCGTACCGCGGGTGGACGAGGCTGCGGGGGATCTCGCGGATCACTCCGCCGTCGCGCGGGGCGGTCTGCGGGAGCGTCCGGTCGACGACGTACGTATAACCGGCCGTACGGGTCTCGACCTCGATCCGGTCCCCTTCCCGCAGCCGGTTGATGTACCGGAAGGGCTCACCGTGCGTGTTCCGGTGCCCCGCGAGCGCGAAGTTGCCGGCCTGGCCGGGCTGGGCGGTGTCCGGGTAGTGACCGACGTACCCCTTGTTGAGGACGTTCGGCTTGCTGATGCCTTCCGCGACGGGGACGCGGAGCCCGAGGCGGGGGATGGTGAGGATGGCGTAGGCCTGGTCCCAGCGGGGTTGCCGGGCGGGGGTGACAGGATCCGGCCCCCGCCGGGAGGAGCTGCTGGAGTCGCCGCCCGAGCCGCGAGGTTCACCGCGGCCATCGCCATGGCTGCTGCTGTCACCCCCGATCACCGAAGGACTACTGTCCCCCTCTCCCTCCCACTCCCTCTCCAGGGCCTGGACCTTCCTCTCGGCGCCCTCCCGGGCCTGCCGATTGGTCCACCACAGCTGATGGACGACGAGGAGCATGAGGACGACACCGAGGGTGACGAGGAGCTCGGCCCCGTTCCAGAGGAGGCGCGCGACCAGGGCACGCCGCCGCCGGCTCCGCCGACTGGTGACGGGAACCCGCATGCGTACGCCTCCTGTCCCACGCCTCCTGCCTTTCACTGCGGGCGCACGATAAGGGCTGCGGCCTCAACTCACCATCCCCATAAGCGCGATGACAGCCATAAGCTCGCTGCTCATGAGTACGTACTGGCTCCTGGCTCTGATCCCGTTCCTCGCCGGCCTCTCCCTGAGCGCGCAGCAGGGCATGCTGGCCGTCACCGAACGCTTGCTGCGCCGCACCGCGCGCCGCGTCGAAGGCACGGTCACCGGCCACGTGGCCTCCCGCGAGGCGACGTACGCCGCCCTCCACCCCGTCGTCCGCTGGACGGACGACGGGGTCGAGTACGAACGCGCCACCCCCGACACGATCAGCGCCCACCGCCTCCAGGAGGGCAGCCGCGTGCGCCTCCTCGTCATGCCGGGTACCCCCGACACGGTGGCTCTGGACTCGCCGGACCGCTACAGGTCGGCGGTGTTCGGCATGTGGCTGGGGGTGGTGCTGTGGGGCGGCGCGCTGACTGCGGTACTGGTCCGCATCGCGACACTGTTGCCTCCTTCCTGCGACCGCTACTGCTGAGCGCCCCTGGTAAGCCCATCTCTCTTGTTCGTACGGCGACGGCAGTACGGTGTCCCCCATGCGCCCCGACACGCCTGCCGAGTACGTCGACCACAACGCCGAAGCAGCACGCCTGGAGCGGACCGCCGGCCTCTACCCCGAGGACGCGGAGCACCTGCTGCTGCAGGCCGCGGCCCACCTCGAACTGGCCGACGACCGCCCCCGAGCCAGCACCCTCTACGACCGCCTGCTCTCCACCCCCGACTCCCTGGAGAACCCCCTCCTGGTACGCGCCCTGAAGGCGGCCAACCTCTGGGAGTACGGCCACGAGGCGGAGGCCCGAGCGATCATCGACGGCGTCCGCGCCGCGTCCCCCCGCGATCCGGCCCCCTGGGTGATCGTGGCGGAGGCCCTGGAGTCCCACGACGAGCTGGAGGCGGCGCAGGAGACGTTCACGGAGGGCACGACGCTGTTGCTGACCGACGTGACGGACCCCCCGTACGCCACCCACCCCCTGCTCTTCGGCCGCCACCGAGTCCGCCGCATGCTGGGCATGCCCCACGACCACTGGGACACCCGAGCGGACACCCTGCACAAGGCCCCGGTGTCCTTGGACGAACTCCACGACCCGAAGCGGGTGTGGTCCCTTGGCTCCGACAACCCGGCGGAACTCCAGGCGGAGATCGCCCGTCTCCAGTCGGAACTGACGACGGCGAGGGAGGCCCTGTCCCGCCCGTTCCCGGTGGCGATACTGCACTGGCCGGCGGACGAGCTGGCCGAACTGGTCGCTGCGTACCCATCGTTGGAGTCGGAGTACCCGTCGCACGAGGAGCACCTCGCGACGATAGAGACTTCGCTGAGGGAGCTGGCGGCCTCGGGGACGGGGAACTTGGGGATCGTGCCGGGGACGGTGCCGTCTTACGAGGCGTTCGCGGCTTCGGAGCTGGCGTCGCCTGCGGACGCTTCGCTGCTGCCGCAGTATGCGACGACGTTGGCGGCTCGGGGGCGGGCTGTGGCTTGGCCGCCGGAGGGGGGTGGGGGTTGTTGGTGTGGGTCGGGGCGGGTGTACGTGGGATGCCATGGGGGCGGTGGCTGACGGGGCGGACCTCGAGACGGGCCAAGGCCTCGTTGAGCATGTGAACGGCGCTGCTAGATTCGTCCGCCATGCGCTCACGTGAGTTCGACCTCGACTTTCGCGACCGGGCCAGTCGCATACGCACCTGGGGTATCGGCCTGTTGTCCCTCGCGGCGCTCCTGTGGACATGGTGTTTCCTGTTGCTGCTCACGCCGTACGAGGTCGACGAGGAGCCCGACGACCAATACCCCCAGGAGTGCGAATCACGGTTGTTCACGGAGCGCGGTACGGCCAACGAGGGCCTACTCAGGGGGGATTGGTGTCAGAACGAACGTGACTGGCCCGAGGCCCTGGCCGTGCTCGGCCTGTCCGTGCCGGTGTCGGTCGCCGGCGTGGCGCTCTTCACGAACGGCAGCGCGTCCCTCCGAATGAGCGCCCACGCCCAGGCAATGCGCGAGCTGGACAGGCTTGCCGACGCACGGAAGACCTAGCCCGTACGGCCGACTGCTACAGACGACGCATGGTGAAGGCACTCACTCAGCAGCACGCAGCACCGTGACCACCACCGTGTCGAGAAGCACGACGCCCCGAACCCTCTCTGTCAGCCTTGGGTGAGACGTCACGGATGGCTAATGCCCCTTCGTCCGGTCGAAGTCTGTGATGTTGAGCTTGACGTTGGTGTCCTTGAGCGTCGTGAACATCTCGCCCGTCGTCGTCTGGCCGGGCCGCACGTTGGCAACGAATTCGGTTGAGTTGGCCACCCGGGTTCCGTTGGGGGCAACGGCCTCCCAGTCCCAGGTGTAGTTGGACTTCTCCGAGCTATTGTTCTTGATCGTCCAGGTGACCCAGATGTTGGTGATTCCCGCTTGGGATCGGTCGTCGAGCTTGAAGCTGACCAAGTCCTTGCGCTCACTAGCCTGCGGATCTTCCCGGCCGCCTTGCGGATCTTCGCCCTGCTCGGGCTGCTGCTCTTGCGTCTGCGTCGGTTCAGTGGGAGCCGGAGTCGACTCATCATCGCCAGCGCCGCAGCCTCCGAGTGCCAGACCGCCAGCGGCTACCAGTGCTACAAACGTTGCTACAATCCCTCGTCGCTTCATGATGCACCTCTGTGTAGTGCTACCACCACATGTACACCTATTTGGGATGACTCTGTCGAGACCCCTCGGGCGAGGAGTCCGCCAGCTACCAGGCCGACACCCTGATGCAGATGGTCGCTGGGTTCGGCTTCCACGCCGGCCACGGGGACCTGATGCGGTCGTGCGCGCCCCTGTGATGGAATCGACACCGCAGCCGTAGTCCAACGGCTCGATCGATTTGCGCAGGGCTAGTGAGGGCGTTCGGGCTTGCCACGCCCACCTCGTCCAGGCGGCCGGGGCAAGCCCGGTGCGATACCACGGATCGACTCGGGCCGGGCGGACTCGGCAGTCAGTCGAACGGACCGAGCCACGATCGTGAGGCACAGCCGCCTTGAGCACGATGAAGCCGTCGTCGCCCGCCGTCTCGGCACGCATGAGCAGACAGGCCAGCAAGGACACGGCCGTCGAACTGGCGGTCCGTCGCCTGCTGCACGCGGCCGGGCTGCGCTACCGCATCGAGTACCCGGTACCCGGCATGGCCCGACGCCGGATCGACGTGGCCTTCACGTCGGTCAAGGTGGCCGTCCTGATCGACGGGTGCTTCTGGCACGGCTGCCCCGAACACGCCACACAGCCGAAGTCGAACGCGGAGTGGTGGCGGCAGAAGCTGGACCGCAACATGTCACGTGACGTGGAGACCACTGAGCACCTGATGGCGGCCGGGTGGGAAGTGCTGCGGTTCTGGGAGCATGAGGCGCCGGAGGATGTAGCCCTACGCGTCGCAGCGGCGGTGACGCGTCGGAGGGCCAAACGGGGACGGGGGACGAATTGATGAGCGGGTTGACCTTTGTGGACGTGTGCTCCGGGGCGGGTGGGCTGGCCCTCGGACTGGAGCGCGCCGGCTTCGAGCCGAGGCTGCTCCTGGACGAGGATGCTGATGCCTGCCGGACCATAAGGACCAACCGACCGAACTGGAACGTGCTTCAAGGGGACCTTCTGGATCTCGACCCGAGCGAGCACCCGGAAAGCTACGACGTGGACCTTCTGTCGGCGGGACTGCCGAGGGTGAAGTCGAACGCCACGGCCGCCCGGGCCGAGTCGGGCGAAGAGGAACGGCTGCTGAAGGCTGCCATCTATCTCGCCCACGCGGTCAGACCTCGGGCGCTGCTCGTCGAGAATGTGCCCACCCTCGCGCACTCGGACAGGTTCCGCGACTTCCGCGAGTTCGCCCGCGCCGAACTGGAGCATCTCGGTTACGAGTTCAGCTGGTTCGTCCTCAACGCCGCCGACTTCGGAGTGCCGCAGGACCGCAAGCAGGGGGTGCTGGTGGCGATCAAGAAGCGGTGGTTCTCCTCCTTTCGATCGCCTTCCCCTACCGTGTCGGACCATGTGTCGGTCGGCGAAGCCCTGGGGCCTTCCATGCGGTCGCGTGGTTGGAAGGACGCCGACCGGTGGGCGGCCCGAGCGACCACCGTGGCACCGACGTTGGTCGGTGGGTCGAAGAACCGCGGTGGGGCGGACCTGGGACTGGCCGGTACCAAGCGGAAGTGGGAGAAGCTGGGGGTGAACGCCAACTCGCTGGGCAACGAGATACCCGGGCCGGAATTCGTGTGGGCACCGGAGCACGGCAAGGAAGCCATGGTGCGGCTCACGGTGGACCAGACGGCTCTGCTCCAGAGCTTCCCGGAGGACTGGGAGATCACGGGGAAGAAGACGGCCCGATACCGGCAGATCGGCCACGCCTCGCCGCCGCCGGTGGGCGAGGCGCTGGGCCTGGCCATCGCCGACGCACTCCACTCCTGAGCGAAGAACTTCCTGCTCAGAGCGGCAATCTCGGGCTCTGAACGGCCGCGTGATACAGGCGGTCCCCAAGCCCCTCGGCCGGCTACACTTCCACCTCATGACCCGAGCACCTCATCCGGACGCTGACGCGTTCGTGAACGCGAACCAGGATCCACCCGTGATCGTCGACCTCTTCGCGGGACCGGGCGGCCTGGACATCGCAGCAGAAATGCTCGGAGTGCCCACGATCGGTGTGGAGTGGGAGAAATCAACCCGCGCGACCAGGCACGCCGCCGGTCTCCGCACCACCGAGGTGGGCGACGTGGCGAAGCTGAACCCGCTCGACCCCGAGGTTCACTCGGCCCGCGTCCTCACCGGAGGTCCGCCCTGCCAGACCTACTCGGTGGCAGGTAACCGGGAGGGACACAAAGCCCTCGACGAAGTGTTGGACCTTGCCCAGCTCGTGGGAGACAGCACGACCGTCGGAAAGCTGGAGAAGGCTTGGGCGGAGGTGGAGCGGAGAGCCGTCGAACTGGAGTGGGCCGACGAGCGCACCGGGCTCGTGCTCCAACCGCTTCGGTGGATCGTCGAGAAGAAGCTCAAGTCCGATCCCTACGAAGTGGTGGTACTGGAGCAGGTCCCCACCGTCCTCCCCGTATGGAAGAAGTACCGCGAGATCCTTCGCGAGCTCGAGTACGACGCGGAGTGCGAGATGCTGCACACCGAGGAATACGGGGTGCCACAGACACGTCGCCGCGCGGTGTTGATCGCCCGTTACCGGGGGGCCGGCCGAGGTCGCAGTGTCGAGTTCCCGCCGCTGACGCATCAGCGCTATCGCAAGGGGGCGAAGCGACTCTCCGCAGTGCATGAACCTACGGCGCGGACACCTGGCCTCCAGCAGAGCCAGCTCTTCGGCGCCCCGGCCTCCCCGTCGGTGAAGCCATGGGTCTCCATGGGCGACGCGCTCAAGGACTCCCGTTCCACGGACTTCGTCGTCCGCTCCAACTATGGGTCGGGGGGCGACCCCAAGAAACGAGGACTCCGCGTCTCTGACGCGCCGGCCGCCACGATCACCGGCAAGGTGCGCCGGAACACGGTGCACGACCTCAAGGGCTACAACGCGGACGGTGAGCCTGAACTGGGCGCGGAACAGGACCGTTTCTCGTTCCGCGAGGCCGGGCTGCTGCAGACCTTTCCGGTCGAGTACCCCTGGCAAGGCACCGATGTCGCGCAGCAGATCGGCAACGCGATCCCGCCGCTCCTGGCCGTGCACGTCCTGTGCACGGCACTGGAACTGGACGGGGACCGTAAGAAGCGAGCCATCGAAGCGTTGAAGTCCTGGCGCCCAACCCGCTCGTAGGACGGAGGGCTCGGATCAATCCTCCTCCGGGCCCTCCTCGCTCACTTCCTTCCCCCGCACGGGCGCGTCCGCGAACAGCTCCGCGAAGTGGTCCGTCAGGCGCGCCACCGATTCTTCGGGGGCGCGCTCCTCAGCAGGCCCGGCAGGAAGCGGTCGGTGGTGCACGGAGATGCCCTCTTCTCCCTCGTCGATCCATCTCTGCACAGCCCCGGCATCCCGCTCCACATCCGGTGCGATCACGTCGTACATCAGGGTCGCGGCTGCTGTGTTGACGACCTTGCCCAGGGCGTTCGTCTCACGGCCCGTCCGCACGACTTCCCGTTTCAAAAGCCGGGCCAACGCCTGCGCCGTTGGCCGGTGGTCGATAACGTCCAGCCTCAACACTGTGTTCAGCATGTCCTGATTGCCGCAGGCGATGACAACCGGTTCATAGTCAGGCCCGTTGCGGAACAGTTCAGCCGACCACCAGAGCCGGGCGAAGGCCTGCTTGTAGTGGGGGCCTTTGAAGTACCGGGCGTTGACAGTCTTGTTCGACTCGGAAAGGTGCCGCCAGACAACGAAGTCGGGAGCAACGCCAAGGGCCAGGTAGTTCCACAGCGCGGGGTCGGCGGCCTCCCCACGCGTCAGGCGAAGAACCGCGTGCAGGCGTGGGGCGAGCCAGGCATCCACCTGCGTCGGCCTGTCGTCCCGATAGATGTACATCGCGTCGTCGATCAGATCCCGTATCGCGCGAAGTCGCGTCCGAGGGCTCTCGGGCAGGGGCTCGGCAGCCTGGTTGAGGGCGATCGCCGGGACGTTGTCCTTCCCGGACAACAACCCGTCCGTGATGAACCGCGCCGCGTTCTCATCGGCGAGCCGAGCCAGGTACTCGGGCAGGTGGTCGGGCCGCTCCGTCATGCCTCGTCCTCACGCTTGAGCTTGTCCAGGCCGCGTACGGTCTCCGAGAGCGCTCTGGGCACCTCGGCCCTTCGCATCGCCGCGTACTGGATACGCGGCTGCAGCTCTGTCCATCCCGTCGCGCCGACACGACGGCGGTGGACCTCACGCAAGGCGTCCTCAAGAGTCCGGTCGGGCACGACATCAGGAAGCATCTCCCTGAGCACCTCACCCTGCCAACCATGCGGGAACAGCGGAGTGCCGTCGTCCTCGATCTCCAGGTCGCCGATGGCCGAGTGGAACACGGCGATCCACACGTCGGCGGCCATCTGGGACACCATCAGTTCGTTGACCAGTCCCTCGGGACCCCGCCCCTCGGCGCTGAGGACGTCCGTCATGCCCTCGAAGTCGGTGTTGATGTGCACAGTGGGTAGGGTCCCCGACGCGTTCACGACCCACGGAGCGTCGGTGAAGTTCCGCAGCCAGCTGGGGCCCTTGGCGAATCCGACTTCCTTGATGTCGAAGCTCTGCTCCCGTGTCGGGGTGTCGCTCCTCGCGTCGACGATCCAGTCGTCAGCCGCTTCCGCGATGATCCGTCCCGGTACCCCGTCGACCGTCGCGACCACCTGAACCGTCAGTGTCGCGCGGTCGAAGAGGTCGGCGCGCAGCACCTGCAGTTCACCACGCCATTCACGGCCGCCTTCCGCTTCGGGGACGAGCCTCGTTGTGACACGGGTGTTGGTCGTCCTGTCCATCAGCACAGCGACCACCACGACATCGGACCACGGGCCGCCCGGCTCGATGGCCTTAGACGGAATCGTCGCCGAAACGGTCAGTGTGGCGGTCTCCCAGCCCTGTGTCTCCGCCATGCCGAGCGCGACGGCACGTTCGACCACGGAGCGCGCACGGGAGTCGAGCTGCTCGCGGGGCTGCTCGGGTGCCTTCACTCTCGCCGCGTCCACCCGCAAGGAGACCGTGCCGCGCAGGCGCGGGTACGGGAACACCTTCATGACAGCGACTCCCCTTCACCGGCGCGCAGTTCGACAACGAGACCGCTCAAGTTCGTCCTGACAGCATGCGTAGCCGGATCGGTCACACCACGGAACGTCGCGGAGCGCACACCGTCGGAGAAGCGCAGAGTGCCTTCCACCACCTGGCAGTTGTCCACTCCCACCAGCTCGGCCCACGCGATGGTGGGACGCGGGCCGGAACGCACATCGAACTTGGCCACCGGGGCGAGCCGCCAGGTGTGGCCGCCGGCAGGAATCCTGATCTCACCGATCACCTGCCAGGCTCCGCCGTCGAGCACCTGGGCGTCCAACTCCTCCAACACGGGCAATGTCGCCGCCGACAGCCGACGTGCCTTCTTCCCCGCGCCGACCGTCAACTTCGGAGCCAAGCGCCCTCCCCCGGCCTTGGGCCTCTTCTTGGGCCGGACCACCAGCTCCTTGATCGCAACGTTGGTCTCCCGCGTGAGGGACGCGATCCGCCGGTACGCCGAGGGCGAGTAGGTGAGCGTCAACTCCTCCGTCTGCCCCCACTTGTTGTGCTCCGGGGGTTCGGCGGCGCGCAGGAACTCCTCGGCCTCGGTGGCGAACGGGGCCTGTGGGCCTGCGGCATCGCCGGCCAACAGGACAGCCTGGAAGGGGTTGACGGACAACGGC
This sequence comes from Streptomyces pseudoechinosporeus, assembly GCF_054783935.1. NCBI lineage: Bacteria > Bacillati > Actinomycetota > Actinomycetes > Kitasatosporales > Streptomycetaceae > Streptomyces > Streptomyces pseudoechinosporeus. The sequence goes on along the minus strand of NZ_BAAGPS010000004.1, from coordinate 19,628 downwards.
AACCCGGGAACAGCGGTGTCCCGCACCGTCATCCGGTTGCCGCGCATCGCCACGACGCGATTCGGTTTGCCGTCCGGGTCCTCGGCATCCGTCACAAGGAGCACTGCGCGATGCTCGCCCAGTGAGGCTCGTCCGCTCCCCCGCGCGGGCAGATTGAGGGGCACGGTGGTCGCAGCGACCTGTCCGGACTCCGTGAGCCGCTCCACCGTCGTACCGTCGAGAAACGCCTTCAGGGCGCGCGTACGGGACGGCTGCGTGACTGTGGGATCCACGCGCTCCTCCGGAAGGATCACCTCACCGTTGCGCAGGGTGCGTACGGAAGCCTCGAGCAGCGGGAGTCGGTCGCCGCCGCCCGTCATCGCTGCCCAGAAGTTCTTGCCCAAGGCCCGTACGAGCCGGCGGTGCATCCGCTGGATGCTGTCGTCGTCCTCGCCCTCGTCGTCATCGGGTGCGCGATTGAGGTCCACCAGGCTCGCCACGTCATGAGCCCCCACGATCAGGAACGATGTCCCAGGCTCACCACTCTCACGCTTGAGATGCAGGGATTCGACGGTTTCCTCGTCCGCCCACCATGAGCGCGTCACGGCGGCTCCGGGTGAGTCAGGGTCAGGCCGACCCAGCCACGCCGGCCCTGCCCATGCCTCGCCGTTGACCTGACGCCATGGCAGGTCGAGGCGTCCGATGACGCGACGCTCGGTACGACCCTCGTGCGGTTCGGACAGTGTGGAGTTCATGAGGACGAGACCCAGTCGACTGGTCGCCCACAGGGTGGCCTTGCCGAGGCCGTACGAACCACCCGCCGAACTATCGGACTTGTGACTGTCGAGCTGGCGCCTCACCACCGCGGCAAAGCGGCCGTCGCCGTAGTCGTCGCCCGTCAGTCCCGCGGCGTTGTAGTCGTCCACCCGCAGCAGCACGAGACGGTCATACTGGTACATGTCTCGTAGTCCCGCGTTGATGACCCGGCCGACCTTCTGTTCCTGCGCGGCGGCCACTTCGTAGTGCGGGAAGAGCTTGTCCCACAGGATGGCTTCTCGGAATCTCGCGAGCGTCTCACCGGTGAGCTCGTGAAGGGTGTAACGCACGCGCACGGGTCGCCCGTTGGAGGTGAGCCGCTCGTCGAGACTGTTCTGACAGGTCTCTCGAGCCAGCACCGACACGTCCGCGTCGAAGGCGAACGCGGCGGCGTTGCCCAACTCCCGGCCGCCGTCCGCATGTCCGTGTCGGTGGTACCAGCCGATGGGAAGGCCGGCCTGAGTGTCAGTGGTGCGGGTGTGCACCGTAGCCAGGTCGGTATTCAAGGCCTGAGCGATACGTTCGATCGTCTCGGGACGCGGAGCGGCCCGTCCGGTGATCCACGCCGAGACGGCCGCGCGTGTCACATCCACGGCCTGGGCCAGCTCGGTCTGCGTCATGTCGGCGAGCTTCAACTGCCGCGCCAGCCATGGACCGAAGTCCTCGCCTGCTTCCACGGTCACCTGCTCTCGGATCGTGCGCCACTTGCGTCGGACAGAGAGTCCACGATACTCCCGCCTTTGACAGCGCGCACCCTGTCAAACGACCTTTGACAGACATCCAGCCTCTAGAAGTTCATCGCGCGGAGCGATCCACCCCCCTTCTCCCGAAGTGTCCCGCTTTGCCGTCCAGTCCGATGAATCGCGAATACCCCTTCGAATCCCCTTGCGCATCCCCACCACGGCCAGGTAGCGTCATTTTCAACGGCCCCACACGCCTCGGATGAAGTAATTCTCCGACACCTTGGTAGAAGTTTGCCGTCTCCTTTTTCTTGCTCAATCCCGACGGTACACACAACTGCGTGCAGGCATTTTCCGCATGCCTGCATTCCGTTTCCCAGCTCCTCAGGCGCAGTTCTCGCTGGCACGCCGACAGGAAAGCGTAGGCCGAGTTGAAGCAAGACTTATCGGGTTCGTTCCCGCGAAGACACACACGGTCCTGGCCATTGTCATGCCCTCAACGGGACTTGATTCCAGCCTCTACAGGGACACGCTGCACCCTTCGGAACCACCGTCACCACACCCGCGTCCGTGTCATCGCCCGCGTATGTCACGCCACCTGACTCGACATCAGTCAGCCGACGGTTGGCGGAGCAGTACTCATCCCGTCTTCCCACCAAGTCATCGCTCCAGGATCGGAGTTCTGTGTCTCCCGAACTGACCCCCGTGCTCAAGACCGTCGTCGATCAGTCCGCCCGCGTTCTCAAGACGTACGCCGTCGATCCAGGACTCATTCCGGAGCATGCGAACGGAGAAAGACGGATTACCCAGGGTGGATACGGTGACCGGCAGCTCTTCGAGCTCGTCCAGAACGCCGCGGACGAAATCGCCGCTGAGCCCGGCGGTTCCGCCCACGTCGTTCTCACAGATACCTATCTTTACTGCGCGAACGAGGGAACACCCGTCACCCCTGAAGGCGCCGAGACGATTCTCCGGATGAGTATGTCGCGGAAACGCGGCGGCCAGATCGGACGTTTCGGGGTCGGCGTGAAATCCGTGCTCGTCGTGACCGATGCCCCACAATTCTTCAGCCGTACCGGCTCCTTCGGCTTCGATCGTGACTGGGCATACGCGCAGATCCGTTCCGTTCCCGAGGTCACGGCCCGCCTCGGTGAGAAGTTCGAGGCTCCGGTGTTGCGCATGGCCCGCCCGTTGGACGAAGCCACCGAGCGTGCCACCGATCCCGTGCTCGACGAACTCCTGGGCTGGGCCACCACCGTCGTGCGTCTCCCGCTGCTCGACGGCGCCGCCGAGCGGCTCGGCCAGGACATGCACGGTGGGCAGTCGGCGGGCAGCCGGGAGGAGTTCCCCATAGGGTTTCAGCTCTTCTCGCCGCACGTGGCCAAGGTGATCCTGGAGGACCGTCGTCCGCGCCCCGTCGTTCGACGGACCCTCACAGTCGAACGTGACCAAGAGCTGCACACCGTACGTGAGGAGCGCCCCGGCCGGCATCCCTCGGCCAACCGATGGCACGTGTTCACGCTCACCCACGAGCCGACCGCCGTCGCCCGCTCCAGCGCAGGCGAACTGCACGACCGTGTCGCCCTCGACATCTCGTGGGCCGTGCGCGAGTACGAGAAGGACAACGCCGGGCTCATGTCCTCCCCGAAGGGGCGGGGAAGGTTCTGGTCGTTCTTCCCGACCAAGTACGAGATGACGCTGAGCGGGATCCTCAACGGCGCCTGGAAGACCAACGAGGACCGGCAGAACCTTCTGGACTCCTCACCGTTCAACCAGGAGATGATCCGGATCGCCGCCCGACTGGTGGTCGAGTCGCTGCCCAAGCTGGCCCCCGCCGAAGACCCGGCCGCGTACCTTCCGCTCCTTCCCGGACGAACTCGTGAGTCGGAGACCGTCAGTTGGGCGGACCGCTACCTCACCGAACAGATCTGGGAGGCCACCGCCCATCGTCCGTCGTTGCCGGACCAGGACGGCCGGCTGCGGGTGCCACGTGACTTGAACATCCACCCCTCGCTCGGCAAGGACAACAAGTCGGTGGTCCGCTGGCTGACCCTGTGGAACTCGTATCCCGGACGGCCTACGAACTGGCTGCACCCGTCCGTGGAGGCCACTGACCTCCGAGCCGGCAAGGTGGAGCACATCCCCAAGGCCGCCAAGCGTGAACGCGCCTCGGTGCGGGAGTGGTTGGAGGCCCTGGTCGCCGACGGCAGTGTCGAGGCATCCTCCACCGCCGTCCGCATCGTCGCCGACATGGTTCAGTCGTCCTCACCGCACGCGGACGAGGCCCGCACCGCGCGGATCGTGCTGACCGAGGAGCACGGCATGGTGGCCCCGGTCGTCGGCAAGGTGTTCCGCCGCACCGAGCAGGACGGGCTGCGCGAGTCCCTCGTCTACGTCGACACCGCTCTGTCCGACGACGAGTCGCTCGCAAGCGCCCTCACCGTGCTCGGCATTCGTGATGCCGACGTCCGGGGGCGCTTCGTCAGCATCCTGGAGCAGGGCTTCGCCTCGTACAGCCCGCAGGAGTGGACCCGGTTCTGGGAGTTGTTCCACCAGGCCGGAAGCAGCCACCTCTCGCACGAGGTTGTCCGGCGGGTGACCGACCCGCTGTCGACGCTGTACGTGCGCACCTCGGACGGGCGCTTCCGACCGATGCGGAACTGCCTGCTGCCCGGTCCGGTCGTGACACCGGAATCGGACCCTTCCATCACCGTCGACACCCGCTTCCACTCCGACGACATGGCCTTCTTCCGCGAGGTGAGGCTGCGTGACCGGCCCACGGGAGGACACCGCCCCGAGGAAGAGCCGTGGTTCGAGCAGTACCGCGAGGTCGCGCACAAGGAGTACTGCGCGACCCTCCCCGACCAGGCCTCCCGCCCGACGCTCGCCCGGATCAAGTTGGAGGGTGCCGCGGTCGGCGGGCCTTTGCACCTGCTGCCCGAACTCTCGAACGAGGCGCGGGCCAACTTCCTGAAGGTGTTGCCCGAGGACGCCCTCATCGACAACTGGACGCTGCAGGTCGGGGCGCAGGTCAGCACCCGTCGGGCCGTGGCCTCGCCGATGCGCTGGATGCTCAAGCGGCACGGCCTGGTCCCGACCTCACAGGGAATCCGCCCCGTCGACGAGGCGGTCGGCCCTCAACTCGCCGCGTACAGCGACGTATTGCCGGTCGCACAGATCAGCGCCGAGAAGGCCCGCAAGCTTCGCCTCGCCACGAGCGTCGAGGACGTGCCCGACTCCTTCTGGGGCCGGCTCCTCGACAAGCTCCAGCACAGCGAGGACGACGTGTTCGTCGGCAACACGTACGTGCTTCTGACCCGCCTGGAGGTGCCCTTCCCCGACGACTCGCTCACCCGGTGTCGCATCGGCGAGGAGTGGGGCACACGACCCGACGGCGAAATCGCTGTCGCCTCCTCCCATGAGGAGTATCGGGTGTTGCGCTCCGAGGGTCTGCCCGCCCTGCTGACCGCGTCGGCCGATGACGCCGCGCTGCTCGTCAAGCAGTGGGGGATGCTGCCGTACGCCGATGTGATCAGCCGCGAGACCCGGTACGAGCCGGCCGGTGAGTCGGTCCCGCTCAAGGAGGCGTACCCCACGCTGCGACAGCTGCGCGGCTCGCAGGTGGACCAGTACGTGCTGCAGCGGTGCAAGGTTCTCGAGGAGGTGACGCGCACGCCCAACGGCATGCGTCCCCGCACACTCAACAGCAGCCTGCAGGCGTCTGTGGTCCTCGTGCTCGAGCCTGCCACCCCGCTCGAGGCCCTGGTGGCCGTCGACCGTGAACTCCATTGGCGGATGGGAGAGTCCGGTTGCCGGCAGGTCCTGGACGCGCAGCAGCGTCAGGAGGAGGACCAGAAGGTCAAGAACGCGTTGAAGGCCGTACGAGAGGCCGACGACGTGGTGACCAAGCTCCTCCTGCTGCTGGGTGCCGACACCCTGCGGGAACGGCTGCCGGCCGGTCTGATGGACGGTGAACGCGCGGAGAACGGCGGACGCGAGCCCGACAGCTATCGCATCGCGCAGATGGCGTTCAACGCACACGGGGACAGCGTCCTCCAGGTCCACGCCCGTGACCTGCAGAGTCTCTACCCGAGCCACGCCCCGTCGTCGTTCACGGGCGCCTCCACGGCGGTGGCGTTCGTGGCGGACCTCCGCTTCCCGGACGTGTTCGCCGGGTTCCGGGCGCCGTCGTTGGAATCGCGGATCGACGTGGACGGGCCGCGGCACTTCCCGCGTCTGCACGACTACCAGGAGCGGCTGGCCGCCAACGTCTTCACCTTGCTGGACCGGATCGTCCCGCAGCGCGGGATGCTGTCCCTGCCGACCGGCGCGGGCAAGACGCGTGTCACGGCCGAGGCGGTGATCCGCTGGGTGAAGCAGGTGGGGCAACTCGACGGGCCGATCCTGTGGATCGCGCAGACCGAGGAGTTGTGCGAACAGGCCGTCCAGAGCTGGAAGTTCGTCTGGGAGAAGGTGGGCGCCGAGACACCGCTGGCGATCAATCGGCTGTGGTCGACGAACGAGGCAGGCCCGGTCACGGACCGACCGCAGCTGGTCGTCGCCACGGACGCCAAGCTCCAGCAGCCGAACTGTCTCGCTGCCGACACCTACTCCTGGCTGCGTGCCCCCGCTCTTGTCATTGTCGACGAGGCGCACACCGCCATCACGCCTCGCTACACCGAGATCTTGACCCACCTGGGCCTGACGGCCTCCCGCACCGACCGTCATCTTCTGGGACTCACCGCGACGCCGTTCCGCAACACCAACCAGGACGAGACGCGCCGCCTGATCAATCGCTTCGGTGCCCGGCGTCTGGACGACGGCGTCTTCGCGGGCGGCGACGCGTACGCCGAGCTGCAGGAACTCGGCATGCTGGCACAGGTCGAGCACCGCCTCCTCCAAGGTGGCACGATCACCCTGACCCATGAGGAGAAGCAGCGCGCCGAGCAGTTGAGCATCCTGTCCAGGGCGGCCGAGCAGCGTCTGGCCGACGATCACGACCGCAACACCCGAATCCTGTCCGAGATCTCGGACATGCCGGAGGACTGGCCGGTGCTGGTGTTCGCCACGTCGGTCGACCACGCCAAGTACCTGGCGGCGAAGCTGCGCGACCTGAACATCACGGCATCCGCTGTCGACTCCACCACGTCGGCCAGCGACCGTCGCCGACGCATCGACGACTTCCGTTCGGGCCGTACCCGTGTCCTCACCAACTACGGCGTCCTCACCCAGGGCTTCGACGCACCCGCCACCCGAGCCGTCGTCGTCGCCCGCCCGGTGTACAGCCCCAACGTGTACCAGCAGATGATCGGGCGCGGCCTGCGCGGCCCCCTCAACGGAGGCAAGGAGACCTGCCTGATCCTCAACGTCCGCGACAACATCGAGAACTTCGACACCGCCCTCGCCTTTACCCAGTTCGAGCACCTGTGGAGCAGCAAGTGATCGACTCCTACGGTGACAGCCCTCCGCTCACCGACGAGCAGCGGGCCGTCGTCGATCTCCCCTGGGACACCCGCCTCCTGGTCACCGCAGGGGCTGGTTCCGGCAAGACGCACACGGTCGTACGACGTCTCGACGCCCTGGTGGGGCACGAAGATCCGGAGGAGGCGATGGAGGCGGGCGAGATCCTCGTCCTGAGTTTCTCCCGTGCCGCAGTCCGTGAGCTGCGGGACCGGATCGCCCGACATGGCGACCGAGCTCGCAGGGTGCGCGTCCAGACCTTCGATTCGTGGGCGTACCAGCTGCTCGTGCAGGCCTACCCCGACGAGGAATGGGCGGCCCAGAGCTTCGACGAGCGCATCCGCGCGGCCACGGACGCCATCGAGAAGGGCGCGGTGGAGGCCGGTGAGCTCGGGGCTCCCTCGCACGTGGTCATCGACGAGGCACAGGATCTGGTGGGCGACCGCCGGGACCTGGTGGAGACACTGCTCGACCGCTTCCAGCGTTCGTGCGGATTCACCGTGGTCGGCGACTCCGCGCAGGGCATCTACGGCTTCCAGATCGACGACCCGACGGAGAGAGCCGGGGAGACGGATCGGTTCTTCGCCTGGTTGCGAACGTCCTACGACGACCTCGTCGAACTCAGCCTGACGGAGAACTTCCGGGCGAAGAGCATTGAGGCCCGCACCGCCCTCGCCCTCGGCTCCCGTCTGCAGAACCTGGCCGTCTCCCTCGGCGGCCAGGCGGCCACGGCCGCGACGCTCCACACTGATCTGCGCGACCGGCTTCTCGACCTGCCGAGCCTCGGCGAACTGACCGACGAGTTCGCGCTGGACGCGTTGAAGTCGTTCCCCGACACCTGCGCGATCCTGACCCGGGACAACCGCCAGGCGCTTGCGGTCTCGGAACTCCTGCACGAGCACGGGGTGGAGCACGCGCTGAAGCGTTCACTGCAGGACCGGCCCGTGCCGCACTGGGTCGCCGAACTGCTGCGCCGCGCCGAGTCGTTGACGCTCACCGAGGCGCGCTTCCTGGAGCTGCTCGGGGAGATCCCGCTGCCTTCGGGTGTGGAGCCCCAGCGGTGCTGGCGGTCGTTGCGTGCCGCGACCCGGCGCACCGGCCGCGGTCTCGTCGACGTCGCCGCCGTGGGGCGTCTGGTGGCCGAGGGACGTTTCCCCGATGAGCTGGGTGATCCGGAGACAACTCGGTTGATCGTCTCGACCGTGCATCGGGCCAAGGGCCGGGAGTACGACCGGGTGTTGCTGCTCTCGCCCCCCTCCATCGCGGAACTGCAGAAGGCGCACGAGGATCTCGATGTGCCGGCCGAGGCGCGGGCTCTCTACGTGGCCATGACGCGGGCCCGCGAGGACCTGTACCACGTGACCGGCCCGGACACCTCCCGCATTCGGCGCCATCGCCCCACCGGACGCTGGTACCTGGGTGGTTGGAAGAAGTACGCCCGCTTCGGCGTCCAAGCCATGCCCGGAGACGTCCACCGTGAGAACCCTCCCGGCTCGCACGACGTGGACACGTCCGCGGTCGAGATGCAGACCTACCTTCTGGAACACGTTCGTCCGGGTGACGCGATGGCACTTCGGAGGCGTCATCCGCTCCCCATGGGGCCGGACCAGAGCCCGCCGTACGACGTGATCCACCGCGACCGAATCGTCGGCGAGGCCTCCGAGCGCTTCCGTCGAGACCTGTACGCCGTCGAGATGATCTCGCGCTCGTGGAAGGTCGCCTGGCCCGCCGAGATCGTCGACCTGCGGGTGGACACGCTCGAGACGGTAGCGGGCAGCACTGCAGCAGGGGCCAACGCAGGACTCGGCGGCAACGGGGTGTGGATCGCCCCTCGGATCACCGGAATCGGAAGGTATCGGCGCGGCGAACGCGCTGGGGAGGAACGAGAATGACGCACGGGAAAAATCCGCACGCCGAGCACTACCAGGTCCGTGAGGAACTGGTCGCCCGGCTGCGCCGCGAGCTTCTCGGACCGGATGTCGAGGCAGGCGACGACCCGGTCGAGGTCCTCACCCAGGACGCACCGATCACTCGCTACCTGATCGGTGCGCTGTTCCCCCAGGCCGCTGGCCGTGAGGCCCAACTGCGTTTGTCGGAGGACGCGGCCGAGGAGAAGGGACTGGACGAGGCCCCACTGCTCGGCAATGACAGCTCAGAGGAGGCCGGTGGCTCCTTCGAGCCGCCGGTGCCCGGTGACCGCCGCCCGTCGGCCATGGGCCTCACCTTCGCCGTGGCGCCCGGGATCAGCTCCGAGATCGTGATCTCCGCGCGAGCCGCCGTGTACGAGCCTGTGGACGCCGATGGTCGGCCGGTGTCCGCCCGACGAGCGGAGGCCAGGACCACGGGTGGCCAGCGCGAGCATTGGCGACGCCGGGAGCTGGACCTGCCGGACACCTCGGTCGATGTCATGCGACCCGGCGTTCTCCACCCGGCTCCCGTCCTCGCCGATGGCGTGCAACTGCACGTCCTCGTACGACAAGCCGAAGTGTCTTCCGGGACTGTCACCGTCACGGTCACGCTGATCAACACGCACGTCGTGGGCGAACGGGAACTCCAGGACGCGTTCGCCCTGTTCCAGCCCAACCTCCGGGTCCGGGCGGCCAACGGCGCGTCCGCCTTCGTCGAACGCCCTGCCGCTCTGTCCGCTGTCGACTCCGAGCTCGCCGCGAGTCGCTTGCTGTACCGCCATGCCCCCACTTTCGCAGTGGGACACGGCTGCTCCGCCGACTGGGACTGGACGCCGCCATCGGTCGGTCTGACCGAGATAGAGCCTGCCGCGATCAGCGAGATCCGCTCCGAGTTCCTCCCCACGCACGAGGTGCTGCTGACCGACTCCAACCCGGAGATCGACAACTCGGCGCTCGGCATGCTCGGCCTCGCCGAGCGCCCAGACGCCGAGGTACTCGCCGCCTTGCACGGGCTGGCCCACGGCTACGAGCAGTGGATCGAGGCCAAGTCCTCGGAGGCCTCCGCTCTCGCCGGAACCCCCCACGAGGACGCCGCGCACGCACAACTCGACACCTGCCGCGAGGCCCTGGACCGAATACGCGAGGGCATCCGGATCCTGTCGGAGAAACCGGAGGTCATGGAAGCCTTCCGGCTGGCCAACCGGGCCATGGCGGAGCAGCGTGCACGCAGCGCCTGGGTGAACAAGGGCCGTAAGGGCACGCCCGACCTGGCGGCCGAGCGCTGGCGGCCGTTCCAGATCGCGTTCATGCTCCTGTGTCTGTGCGGCATCGACGATCCGAACCACCCCGACCGCAAGGTCTCGGACCTGCTCTGGTTTCCCACCGGCGGTGGCAAGACCGAGGCCTACCTCGGTCTGATCGCGTTCACCACATTCCTGCGCCGGCTGCGCCGCGGGGCCGATGGCGGAGGCGTCACCGTTCTCATGCGATACACACTGCGACTGCTCACCCTCCAGCAGTTCGAACGCGCGACGATCCTCATCTGCGCGATGGAGTCGATGCGCCGGGCCGCCCCCGACCGCCTGGGCCACGAGGGCATCTCGATCGGCATGTGGGTCGGCAAGTCGGCCACACCGAACTATCTGGAGACGGCCGCCGAGAAGCTGCTCAAGCTGCGCGGAGGACAGAGCCTGCAGACGGAGAACCCGGTGCAGCTCCACGCCTGCCCCTGGTGCGGCACGGCACTGGACGCCCACAACTACTCGGTGGACGAGGACGAGGTCCGCATGGACGTGCGCTGCCCCGGCCCTGACTGCGATTTCGCCTCCGGCCTGCCGGTACACCTGGTGGATCAGACCATCTACAAGACCCGTCCGACCCTCGTCATCGCCACGGTCGACAAGTTCGCCTCCATGCCGTGGCGTGAGGAGACCGCCTCACTGTTCAACCGGGACCGCCTCGATGACGAGACGCCTCCCCCCGAGCTGATCGTCCAGGACGAACTCCACCTGATCTCGGGCCCGTTGGGCACGCTGACTGGCCTGTACGAAACGGCTGTCGACGCGCTCGCCCAGGAGCCGAAGGTGATCGCCTCCACGGCGACCATCCGCCGCGCGGCCGACCAGGGACGCAATCTCTTCGACCGGGACGTACGCCAGTTCCCTCCGGCCGGTCTGGACGCCCGGGACTCCTGGTTCGCCGTGGAGACCGACCGCAGGACCAAGGCCAGTCGCCGCTACGTAGGCCTGCTCGCCCCTGGCACCAGCCAGTCGACCCTTCTCATCCGCACGTACGCGGCACTGCTCCACCAGGCCATGTGCGCGGAGACGAGCGAGGAGGTCCGGGACGCGTACTGGACGTTGGTCGGCTACTTCAACAGCCTCCGCCTGCTGTCGGCCGCCGAGCTTCAGGTGAACGACGACGTCGAGGACTACCTGCGGCTGCTCGCCGAGCGGGACGGCACCGAAGTGCGCTCCTCCAACCGCTACTCGGAGCTGACGAGCCGGGTCGACGCGAGCCTGATCCCCGCCCGGCTCAAGGAGATCGAGAAGCGCTACCCGGATCCCGACGTCCGGGACGTCCTCCTGGCCACCAACATGATCGCCGTCGGCGTCGACGTCCAACGCCTCGGCCTGATGGCGGTGATGGGGCAACCCCAGACCACAGCCGAGTACATCCAGGCAACCAGCCGCGTGGGCCGCGCCCATCCTGGCCTGATCGCCGTGATGCTCAACTCGGCCCGTTCCCGCGACCGTTCGCATTACGAGAACTTCCTGCATTTCCATTCCGCGCTCTATCGCGAGGTGGAGTCAACGTCCGTCACGCCCTTCTCCGCCCGGTCGCGCGACCGTGGTCTGCACGCCGTGGTCGTGGCCCTGGTGCGCATTCTCATCCCTGAGGCCCGAGAGAACGAGGCCGCCGGGCGGATCGACTCGTACGTGGATCGCCTGTACGCCGAGATCAAGCCGTTGCTGACGAGCCGCGCCTCCGAGGTCGCCCCCGCGGAGGCGCAAGCCACCTCCGACGCCTTCGACGAATTCGTCGACCGGTGGCAGAAGATGGCGAGCGCGCACGGCGGACTGCTGTACGCGCCCCATCGTGGCAATCCCACCCCAGCCCTGCTCAAGCCGTTCGACGACGAATCCGAGGGCACCGGCGCCTGGTCCACCCTGTGGAGCCTGCGCGATGTCGACGCCGAGTCCGCTCTCTTCATGGAGGCTTCCCGATGACACCGCCCCCCGCGCGACGAGTTCGTCGCACCGACGGCGCCTCGGCCGCACCCCGGCTCGTACTCCCCCGTCGCGGTTCGGTCCGTCGTTCCCAGATGATCACCACGTACGGCGTCGGATCTCTGATCGCCGTCGACAACGAGTCGTTCATCGTCTCCGGCATCGACGCGGCCCACGAGAGCTGGTCCCTCGCCGAGGCACCTGTCATCCACGAACACCGTCTCGCCCGAGTCCTGGGCGTGAGCCACTTCCGGCTGCCCCCGGCCTCCGAGGACACCAGCAAGGACGGAGTCCGCGTCCGCCGCTTCCCGCTGTGGCACTCGTGCCCGAAATGCCAGTCCCTGCAACATGTACGGGGCTTCAACCCGCCGGCCGGCAAGAACGTCTGCACGGACTGCGACGACGAGCCGCTCGTGCCGTCCCGATTCATCATGGCCTGCGAGGACGGGCACCTGGACGACTTCCCCTATTGGAAGTGGCTGCACCGCAAGAACCGCGACGAGAACGCGACCGGGCACTGCGGCGGGCAGATGAGCATGCGGTTCTCCGGTCAGAGCGCCTCCCTGCGCTCCATCCTCATCTCGTGCACCTGTGGTGTGCCGGAAGTGTCCATGGAGGGCGCCTTCCGCCGCTCGGCGCTGACCGATCTCGGGGTGCGATGCGAGGGCAGGCGCCCGTGGCTCGAGGGCGCACCCGCCGAGTCCTGCAAGCAATCGCCACGTACGCTGCAGCGCGGTTCCTCGGTGGTCTGGCAGCCGGTACTGAAGTCCGCCCTCTCCATCCCTCCGTGGAGCGACGGTCTCGCGGCCAAACTGGCGAGTCACTGGGAGAACATGCGTTCGCTCGCGTCCCGCGAGAAGATCGAGATCTATCTCATGGGAGCGTTCCAGGGCGACGATTCGGTCTCGGTCGACGCCGTCATGGATCTGCTGGAGGCTGAGCAGGAGGAGGACCCCGCGCCGGAGGGCGACGCGGACTCCGGTGCGGTGAGTCGCTACCAGGCGTTGCGCCGCCAGGAGTACGAGCGTCTCTGCTCGGGCAACGCGCTGCGGGACAAGGGGCGCGAGGAGCAGTTCATCTGCGAGCCACCTGTCTCGGACCCCGCGATCCTCACTACGTTCGGCGTCGGCAGGCCGATGCTGGTCAAGCGCCTGCGCGAGGTGCGGGCGCTCAAGGCGTTCACCCGCATCGCGGACCCGGAGTCGAGCTCCGAGGGCCACGAGGCCGCCCTGTCCCTGACGCCGACGGATTGGCTCCCGGCGATGGAGGTGCATGGCGAGGGTGTCTTCGTGCACCTCGACGAGAACCGGCTGGACGCGTGGGCCGAGTCGGTCGCGGTGGCCGCCCGCGTCGAGCGCATGCGGACCAACCACGACCGCATGCTGCGGGAACGGGCCACCGACACTGACGAGGTGCCGCCCTCTCCCGCCTCGCCGCGCATGGTGCTGCTGCACACTCTCGCGCACGTGCTGATCAACGAGTGGAGTCTGGACGCCGGTTATCCGGCATCGGCACTGCGCGAGCGCCTGTACACGGACGCCACCATGGCCGGTTTCCTCGTCTACACAGCGACCAGCGACTCTGCCGGCAGCCTCGGCGGAGTGGTGGCCCAGGGCGAGCCCGACCGCCTCGCCGAGGCGCTCCGCTCGGCACTGCGGCGCGCCACCTGGTGTTCCGCCGACCCGCTGTGCATCGAGACGCGGGCCTCCGGTGCCGGGGGGGCGAACCTCGCCGCGTGCCATGCCTGCGCGATGCTCCCCGAGACGAGCTGCGAGCACAACAACATCCTGCTCGACCGCGCGCTGCTCGTCGGCACCCCGGACGATCCTGACCTGGGCTTCTTCGCGAATGTACTGGATCACTGACATCCGTCCGGCCTGCCGTGCTTTACGGTTGATGACGCATGTTTGACGTGCAGGCCGGATGTCCGGGGCACGCGTCGCTCCGGGCGGCGCGTTCAGCGCCTGAGCCATTTAGCTGAGGGGGGCTACTGCTTGCTCCGGTAGCAGGCGGACTCCACCGTGACCTCAAGCAGTGACGGATCATCGCCGTACTTGCTTTCGTCCTGCAGCCTGATGTCAACCGAGAAGTCGCCGTCCTTGGTGTCGGCGACGATCTGCGGGCTCTTCGCCTGGCTGTCGTCCGTGCCGTCCTTGACGATCTTCCACCCCTGCTCGGGGAGGCGCTGACGCAGTCGGTCCATGGCTTGCTTCATGTCCTCGACTGTCACGTCGTAGATGCTCCAGGGGTGCTGGGCCCGGTAGACCTCCTCGTCATCCGAGTAGTCGGAGCAACGGGTGGTCGTCGCACCGGTGTCGGTCACCTTGCCCTTCAGATCGATGATCTCCAGGACCCGGCTGGATGTCTGTTCCGTCTGCGACTTGACCTTCTTGCTGTCTCGCGCTTCCACCGAGTCCCCACTCTTGTCCGAGCACCCTGCCATCACTACGCATGCCGCCAGGAAGTACGCGATCGCCAGAATTCTTCTATTCAAGTTCTGTCCTGTGGTATTTGCCCGTGATCACAGCCGCTTGATTGCGGAGGCTCAGGGAGTTGTCGTCCCAGAAGCCGCTGTGTCCGTCCGAGTCGCTCTTCATCACGTTGCCGCCGAACGCCTCGTCGGTCGGGATAACGCCGTTGTCGCCAAGGCCCACGAGCCGTCCGCCCTGCCGGACCACTTGGTCGTCGCCCGGTCCGCCCATGGCCCAGAAGTGACGAGGATCGATGCCCAAGTCGGCGGCGTGGTCGGCCTGTACGCCGGGACTGCCAGCGACGAGGAGGTCATCGACGGGCATGACTCCGTCCCTCCAGCTTCCGGACTGCGCAGCGGCGCCCACCACCGTACTTCCGTAACTGTGGCCGATGAGAGTGGTGTGACCAGTGCTGCCGGTCGCCTCTTGGTGGGCCGCCGCGTTCCCGTCCATGAACTGGCGCAGGCTCGGGCCTCCCTCCCCCGCGTACTGGCCACGTGTGGCTTCGGGCACGACGCTGTCAGGCGCGTTGTAGTCCAACCACGTGATGGTCGAGATGTTCTTGTCCGGTGCCATCTGCTGGCTTCGGGCCCAGAGCGTCTCGCTGCGCCCGAGATCGCCGTGATCGTCCCCCTCTCCGATCTTCTCGATGCCCGCGTAGGTGCCGGGTACGTAGACGGCAGTGTGGTCTGCCGTGTCCGGGTTGCCGGTCGCGACGATGACGCGGCCATCTCCCATCCCCACGGGGTCGAATCCCAGGAGGTACGCCTCCGGAAGGCCACCCTGACCGGTGCGATCGAAGCGTTCCTGGACGTGACGCATGCCGGTGAGCGTCTTGTTGAGAGACGCCTTCTGTTCCGCGTACTTCGCGTTCCACGCCATCCATTCGTCTGAGTAGACCCGGACCGGACCGTTGATGGTGTTGACCATCGTGTACTTGTTTGCCGGCTTAGCCGGGATGGAGTCGAGCTCCATCTGGTACTTCGCTCGAGTCTCTTCGAACACCGCACGGTTCGCCTCGTCGCGTACTTCGGCAGGCAATCCGTCCAGTGCGCCCACGACCTTGGGCCGGAGAGCGAGGTAGTCGGCACGCTGCTCAGAGGTGAGGTCCCTCCACCACTGCGCGTTGTCCTCGGCGTCGCCGTCTCTGGGCGGGCCCTTGAAGCTGTCGAGGTAGTGGTCGGCCGCCTTGGAGACGCCGGTCATGTCCGACTTGGCGTCGGCCCAGTCGCGGTCGGAGACCGTAAGGTCGTCGTCAGCCTTCAGCGCCCGCAGCTTCGGCTCCCACTTCGCGTCGGCCTCGGTGGCCTCCTTGAGGGCGGCAGCGATTCGGTCCGCATACTCCTGCGCGCGCTGGTAGTTCGGGTTGGGGTCGAAGTTGGCGGCCTGACGATTGAGGCCCTGGGCGGTGCTGTCCGTCACGCCCGAGACGGTTCCGCCGGGCGGCAACTTGCCGTCCGTCTCCTTTCCGCCGGGCGGGTAGCTGACCGATCCGTCGGGGTTGACGGTCAACTTCTCCGCCTGGGCGTCGGCAACCGCAGCATCCAGCTTCGTCCTGGCGGACTCCAGGTCGTAGGAGAAACCGTTGAGGGCCGTACTGATCAGGCCGCACTCGATCTGGACGTAGTGGAAGTTCTTGGAAAGTTCCGTGAGCTGTCTGATGGCGGCGCTCGCGGCCTCGCCCTTGAGCACCTTGCGCATACCCGCGGCCACGCGGTTGTCGATGTCGTCCTTAGAAGCGCTGGCTCTGTCGCTCAGAGCGCGGTAACCGTCTGCGGCGTCGGCGTACTCGGATGGTTTCAGAGCCTTGAGGGTCGTGTAGTCCATGGTGAAGAGTCACCGGCCGCCCGTGCGCCCGCCGACGGCGGTCGTGTCCTTGAACTCGGTGCTCAGCTTGTCGAGTTCGGCCTTGACGGACGCGTCGGTGATCAGCAGATCGTGACCGGTCTTCTCCAGGATCTGCTGCAGACCGTCGCATTTCTTTCCGAGGCTGTGCGCGTACCGCTTCCAGGAGCCGTACACCTCGCGTTGCGCGGCGGCGGTGAGGCACCCCGTGTTCCCACCGAGGCCCTTCTGGCCGTCCGATACCTGAGCCAGGGCCTTGTCGAGTGCTTCACGCTGGGAGTGGACGCCCTCACCAGCGGCGACCCACGCCTTCTTCGTCGACTTCAGGCCGCCGGTCACACTGCTGGTCGCACTGGCGCCTGACGGCTCGACCTGGTTGATCTGCATGTGCGCGGTCTGGCGTTCGGCCGCCGCAGCCTTGAGCTGTTCCCACTCGTCCCAGGCCATGCGCGGTCTCCTCCCCGTAGCCCTGGGCACTGCGCCCGAGCTGAGCATCGTCCAAGTTCCGCTGTGCACAATGAGGTTGGAGCTACAGAAGTTACGGGGTGGGTGCGCTGCGTCAGGTCCGTTCGGCCACTCAACCGGGCCTGAGCTTGTCCTACCTTCCAAGTGTGGGTCAGAGCTGGTCATTCGTAAGATCGGCGGACCCAGGGGTTCTGGGTATGGCTGTGAGCTTGTCGCCGTTCGATGGCTCAAAGAACTTGGCCGCCCGGAGCCCCGCGACGACTCGACCGCTAATTGGGATACGCGACTCGATCGCTGTGTAGGACAACGTCGGCGAGGTCGTCTGCGGGATCGATGTGACGACGAGCTGGCGGAGGTGACCCGTGCCCCAGATCTGGGCCGGAGTAGACATCGGCAAGGAACACCACCACTGCGTGGTGGTCGACGAACGCGGCGAACGCCTCCTCTCACGCCGGGTCTTCAACGACGAACCTGCCCTGCTGGAGCTGATCAAAGACGTACTCGCGCTCTGCGAGGACGCCCTGTGGGCGGTGGATATCAACCACGGTGGTGCCGCCCTGCTCATCGGCCTTCTGCTCAGCCGCGAGCAGCCGATGGTCTACATCACCGGCCTGGCCGTGCACCAGGCGTCGGCCGCCTACCGCGGCCAGGGCAAGACGGACGAGAAGGACGCGTTCGTCATCGCCGACCAGGCACGCATGCGCCAGGACCTCGGTCTCCTGCGGCCCGGGGATGAGATAGCCGTCGACCTGCGCACCCTCACCGCACGCCACCTCGATCTGGTCAACGACCGCACCCGCCAGACCAACCGGCTACGGGCCCAACTGCTGGAGTTTTTCCCTGCGTTGGAGCGGGCACTGAACCTGAGCAAGAAGGGTCCGGTCATGCTGCTGACCGGCTACCAGACGTCCGCCGCGATCCGCCGCAGCGGGGCCAGGCGCATCGGAACCTGGCTGAAGAACCGCAAGGTGAAGAACGCCGCCGCGCTCGCCGAAACAGCTGTCGAGGCGGCCAGGGCCCAGCACACCGCACTGCCGGGAGAGACCCTCGCGGCCGCCATGGTCGCCCGCATCGCCAAGGGCGTGCTGGCCCTCGACGAGGAGATCGCCGAACTCGACGCGCTCATCGAAGCCCGGTTCAACAACCACCGACACGCAACGGTGATCCGGAGCCTGCCCGGCATGGGCACCCTCCTGGGCGCCGAGTTCATCGCCGCCACCGGTGGCGACCTTGAGGCCTTCGGCACAGCAGATCGCCTGGCGTCCTTCGCCGGCCTCTCACCCGTGCCGCGGGATTCCGGTCGTGTCAGCGGCAACATGCGCCGCCCGCGCCGCTACCACCGCGGCCTGCTCCGGGCCTTCTACCTCTCCGCAATGGCCAGTCTCAGAACCTGTGCCGCCTCCCAGGCCTACTACGGACGCAAGCGGAACGAGGGCAAGGGACACAAGCAGGCCCTGCTCGCCCTGGCCCGCCGACGAGCCAACGTCTTGTGGGCCATGATCCGCGACGGAGAGTGCTACCAGGTCCTACCAACCGTCACGACGGCAACTTGACATCGTCATTGGGAAGTTCTTTAAGGTTGCAGGATCTTAAGGGCTCAGGATCCTTGCCTGCGCATTCCCGCCGCCGCCAGCACCACCGTCGGCACCGACACCAACACCGCCCACCCCAGGCGTCGTGTCTGGTAGGAGATACACGTCGCGGCCACCCCCTCCTCCATCGACCCGTAGTTGGGGGTCCATTCATTACCGAGGACGGCGTGGCACTCGGAGCGGGGATAGCCCGAGCTGATGTCGGGTGCGCTGGTCAGCAGCCACAAGGTCACACCGAACCCGGCGCACGCAAGAAGCCATATGATCGTTCTGGTCATACCGTGACCCTAGAGGTTGATCTCTAGCCTCTGAGCCGGTCGCGTTCGGTGATGCTCTCGAGACGCCTGGTCGTTTTGCCGACGTCGCAGTGGGCCGTGGGTCGGCGATTCCTTGATCCAAGTGGCCGTCCTGGACCGGGTGTTGAGGGTTTCGGTGCACGGGCCGGGCAGTGCAGATGCTGGTCACCCCAGACGGGGACAGCTCTGCGGTCCGGTGGTCAGCCGAAGATGAGCTCGACGTCCTTGTCCACGCAGAACTTCATGACAGTGATCAGCTGGCGGGTGTCATCGATGCGTCGTTGGCGAATGGGATCGCTGCCATCGTGCCGCCGCTGGTCCATGAGTGCTTCCAGCCGGGGCAGCATTACCGCGCATTGAGCAGGCGTGAGGTCGCCGTCGTCGTCTGGATGGTCGAGTAGCGGTGCCAGCGTGCTGGAGACGCTGATCCACGGGCGGTCTCCGCCGAAGCCGTTCATCTCGGCGAGGGTGAATCCCTCGGCCTGGGCCAGCCACTCCCTGAACATGTTGAAGCCGGTGTAGGACCAGGAGATGTCCGGGCTGGTCACGTCGCCGTCTCCGGGGAAGAGCATGAGCCCCATCCCGTCCTCCTTTCTTGCCGGTCGGCTGTGTGGGTCCCACAGCGTGAGCACTTCTCCTCGCTGTGTTCACTCATCGCTCGTTTGAGTACCTGGAGGGCATCCTCCCCCTGCGTGTTCGCGCTCTGCGCAACAGGGGGCGTAGGCCCGCGATACGCGTACGTCCTGTGGATATGCGCGTCCGCGTGGGGCTGTCCCGACAGTTGCCCCACCCGGCGGAAACACCACTTCCGTGCACACGGCCCTTGAGAAGCCGTATCTCAACCGATCATGGAACGCGTGGGTCGAACAGGTTTCCCGCCGGGGTGA
>NZ_BAAGPS010000003.1:52653-261707 GCF_054783935.1 Streptomyces pseudoechinosporeus | reverse complement strand
TCTTGCTGGCTGACTGGCGAGTGCCCCCGGCAGGATTCGAACCTGCGCACACGGCTCCGGAGGCCGTTGCTCTATCCCCTGAGCTACGGGGGCGTGTCGGGCGCGGTTTGTGCGGCGACGGGTAGAACCCTACCAGCTCTTTCGGGGGCATCAGGAACCGGTTTTCGTGTGGGGAAACGGGTGGGGGCGCGGGCCCGCGGGCGGGGTGGAAGTGGGGAAAAGCCGGACGCGGGCGGGGGAGCGGACCTACTCTCGAGTTGTGCCAGGCGCGTCGGGTCGGGT
Source organism: Streptomyces pseudoechinosporeus (assembly GCF_054783935.1). NCBI lineage: Bacteria > Bacillati > Actinomycetota > Actinomycetes > Kitasatosporales > Streptomycetaceae > Streptomyces > Streptomyces pseudoechinosporeus. The sequence continues at coordinate 261,425 of NZ_BAAGPS010000003.1, read as the reverse complement.
GCTTGTTGTGGACGACAACAAGGTCATCCGGCAGTTGATCAGGGTCAACCTCGAGCTGGAGGGTTTCGAGGTCGTGACCGCGGCTGATGGTGCCGAGTGTCTGGATGTCGTTCATCACGTGCGGCCCGATGTCGTCACTCTGGACGTGGTGATGCCCCGGCTCGACGGGCTGCGGACCGCCGCCCGGCTCCGTGCCGATCCGCGGACCCGGAATCTGCCCCTCGCCGTCGTGAGCGCCTGTTCGCAGTACGAGGTCGAGGGCGGGCTCGATGTGGGGGTGGACGCCTTTCTGGCCAAGCCCTTTGAGCCTGCCGAACTCGTGCGGCTCGTACGGCAGTTGATGGAGCGGCGGGGCGGTGGAGCCTCCCTGGGTAGTCCGCTCGGGGCTACCGGAGCCACGGGCGGGACCGAGCGCGCGGAGCGTGCGGGGCGCGCCGGAGGTTGAGCGGTTGGGGGTGACGGTACGGCCCCGACAGTCGGCGCTCCATGGATCCGTGCGGCTTACCTCCACCCGGCCCCACTCATCCACGCGGAGCCGGCCCCCGTCCACATCCCGGACCCTCCCCAAATCGGCTCGCTCACCCACCCCCCTCCTCCCATACGCTTGTCCCCGTGACCCCCGTCGAGCTCTCCCGTACCGTCCTGCGCGCCGTGCGCCGCGCCGTGGACGCCGGTGAGCTCAGTGTGGCCGTGCCCGCGCGGGCCGTGGTGGCGTCGCCGGGGCCCGGGGGATGCGGTGACTACGCCACGAATGTCGCCCTGCAGCTGGCCCGGCCCGCCGGGCGTCCGCCACGTCATGTCGCCGAGATCCTGCGGCCGCTCATCACCGAGGCCGAGGGTGTCGCACGCGTCGAGATCACCGGGCCCGGCTTCCTCAACATCACCCTCGACGGGGGAGCGGAGGCCCTGGTCCGGGAGATCCTGCGGCGCGGCGTTCGTTATGGGTACGCCGAGGAACCGAGCGGGCGGATCGTGCAGTTGCACTACCCGTGCGAGGTGCGCGCCGCGGTCAGTGGGCAGGTGCTCGCCGGGATCCTCCGTACGCAGGGTGCCCTCGTCCGTACATCCTGCGAGGCCGAGCCGGCCCCCGCGTGGGCCGAGCCCCTCGGCGTGACCGTCGACGCCCACGACCGACCCGGCGCTCCCGCCCCCCTCGACGTGAACCTCCGGCCCGTACCGGCACCCGAGGACCCCACCCCCCTCGGCCGTGACGCCGCCCGCTGGGCCCTTCTCCACCCGGCCCTCCACGACAGGCCCCGGATCACCGCCGACCACCTCGTGCAGCGCGAGACCAACCCCCTCTTCAGGGTCCGTTACGCGCATGCCCGCGCCCGAGCCCTCAGCCGCAACGCCGCCGACCTCGGCTTCGACGGCGCCCCCGGCGACGTACACCCACAAAACCCCAACCATCCTTCAGTCCCCCTCCTCGCCGCCCTCGCCGATTACCCCGCCGCCCTCGCCACCGCAGCAACCCGCCGCGCCCCCGACCACCTGGCCCGCCACCTCGTCGTCATCGCCGACGCCCTCCTCCGTTACCAGGAAGTCACCCGCGTGCTCCCCCTCGGTGACGAGAAACCCTCGGCCGCCCACCGGGCCCGGCTGGCGCTTGCCGAAGCCGCCGGGACGGTGCTGGCCGGCGGCCTGTCCCTGCTCGGTATCGACGCACCCGAACACATCTGAGAGAGCCCAAGAGAAGTCATGAGCCGTTCCGCACACCCCGCCGGGCCCCGTCACGCCGATGTTCTGCCCGAGGGGCACTACACCGCTCCGCCCACCGACCTCAACGCCCTGGACTCGAAGGTCTGGGCGCAGACCGTCACCCGTACGCCCGACGGAGTCGTCAGCGTCGGCGGCATCGATGTGAAGAAGCTCGCCGAGGAGTTCGGCACCCCGGCGTACTTCATCGACGAGGCCGACTTCCGTGCGCGGGCGCGCGCCTGGCGCACCGCCTTCGGGGAGGACGCCGACGTCTTCTACGCCGGCAAGGCGTTCCTGTCGCGCGCCGTCGTGCGCTGGCTGTACGAGGAGGGACTCAACCTCGACGTCTGTTCCGGCGGCGAACTCACCACCGCCCTCTCCGCCGGCATGCCCGCCGACCGCATCGCCTTCCACGGCAACAACAAGTCCACCGAGGAAATCACCCAGGCCATCAGCAGCGGCGTAGGACGCATCGTCCTCGACTCCTTCCAGGAGATCGTCCGCGTCGCGCACATCGCCGAGTCGCTCGGCAAGCGGCAGCGCGTGCAGATCCGGGTGACGGTCGGCGTCGAGGCGCACACGCACGAGTTCATCGCCACGGCCCACGAGGACCAGAAGTTCGGCATCGGGCTCGCGGACGGACAGGCCGCCGAGGCCGTACGACGGGCCCTCGCCCTCGACGGGCTCGAACTCATCGGGATTCACAGCCACATCGGCTCGCAGATCTTCGACATGGCCGGTTTCGAGGTCGCCGCGCGCCGGGTGGTCAAGCTGCTCGCCGAGATCCGCGACGAGCACGGCGTCGAGCTGCCCGAGATCGACCTCGGCGGCGGCCTCGGCATCGCGTACACGAGTGAGGACGATCCGAGCGAGCCGCACGAGATCGCCAAGGCGCTGAACGAGATCGTCACGCGCGAGTGCGAGTCCGCGAAGCTCCGCACCCCCCGCATCTCCGTCGAGCCGGGGCGCGCCATCGTCGGCCCGACCGCCTTCACCCTGTACGAGGTCGGCACCATCAAGCCGCTCGACGGACTGCGTACGTACGTCTCCGTCGACGGCGGCATGTCGGACAACATTCGCACCGCGCTGTACGACGCCGAGTACAGCGTCGCCCTCGTCTCCCGGGTGAGCGAGGCCGAACCCATGCTCGTACGCGTCGTCGGCAAGCACTGCGAGAGCGGCGACATCGTCGTACGCGACGCCTTCCTGCCCGCCGATCTCGCGCCCGGCGACCTCATCGCCGTGCCGGCCACCGGGGCGTACTGCCGCTCCATGGCCAGCAACTACAACCACGCGCTGCGCCCGCCCGTCGTCGCGGTCCGGGACGGCGAGGCCCGGGTGATCGTCCGCCGGGAGACGGAGGAGGACCTGCTGCGCCTCGATGTCGGATGAGCCGCTGACGTACGAACACAGACGTACGACGGCAGCCAGCGGAAGATCTCCTGTGATCGGCCGCCGGAGAAATGAAATAGACATCTCACGATCCGGACGTGGCATAGAAAGTCCCGTCCGGTGAGTGAGACTGGATCCACCGTGACGGTAAGAGGAAACGAGGTCGGATGATGCGTACGCGTCCGCTGAAGGTGGCGCTGCTGGGCTGTGGGGTTGTCGGCTCAGAGGTGGCGCGCATCATGACGACGCACGCCGACGACCTCGCCGCCCGCATCGGTGCCCCCGTCGAGCTGGCGGGCGTCGCCGTCCGGCGGCCCGACAAGGTACGGGAGGGCATCCCGGCCGAGCTCATCACCACCGACGCCACCGCCCTCGTCAAACGCGGGGACATCGACGTGGTCGTCGAGGTCATCGGCGGTATCGAGCCCGCCCGCTCCCTCATCACCACCGCCTTCGAGCACGGCGCGTCGGTCGTCTCCGCGAACAAGGCGCTCCTCGCCCAGGACGGCGCCGGCCTGCACGCCATCGCCGAGGAGCAGAACAAGGACCTCTATTACGAGGCCGCCGTCGCCGGTGCCATCCCGCTGATCCGGCCGCTGCGCGAGTCCCTCGCCGGTGACAAGGTCAACCGCGTGCTCGGCATCGTCAACGGCACCACCAACTTCATCCTCGACAAGATGGATTCGACGGGCGCCGGCTACCAGGAGGCCCTCGACGAGGCCACCGCCCTCGGGTACGCCGAAGCCGACCCCACCGCCGACGTCGAAGGCTTCGACGCCGCCGCCAAGGCCGCGATCCTCGCCGGAATCGCCTTCCACACGCGCGTGCGGCTCGACGACGTGTACCGCGAGGGCATGACCGAGGTCACCGCCGCCGACTTCGCCTCGGCGAGGGGGATGGGCTGCACGATCAAGCTGCTCGCCATCTGCGAGCGGGCCGCCGACGGGGAGTCCGTCACCGCGCGTGTGCACCCCGCGATGATTCCGCTGACCCACCCGCTCGCCTCCGTGCGCGGCGCGTACAACGCCGTGTTCGTCGAGTCGGACGCCGCAGGGCAGCTCATGTTCTACGGCCCCGGCGCGGGCGGCTCCCCGACCGCCTCCGCGGTCCTCGGCGACCTCGTGGCCGTCTGCCGCAACCGGCTCAGCGGCGCCACCGGCCCCGGCGACTCCGCGTACACCCAGCTGCCCGTCTCGCCGATGGGCGAGGTCGTCACGCGCTACCACATCAGTCTCGATGTGGCGGACAAACCGGGTGTTCTCGCCCAGGTCGCGACCGTTTTCGCCGAGCACGGCGTATCGATCGATACGGTTCGCCAGCAAGGGAAAGACGGCGAGGCTTCTCTCGTCGTCGTCACCCACCACGCGTCCGACGCCTCCCTGAACGGGACCGTCGAGGCGCTGCGCAGCCTCGACACCGTGCGGGGTGTCGCCAGCATCATGCGGGTTGAAGGAGAGTAACCAGCAATGACCCACCAGTGGCGCGGAATCATCGAGGAGTACCGGGACCGGCTGCCGGTATCCGACAGCACGCCGGTCGTGACGCTCCGCGAGGGCGGCACGCCCCTCGTGCCCGCGCAGGTGCTCTCCGAGCGCACGGGCTGCGAGGTCCACCTCAAGGTGGAGGGCGCGAACCCGACGGGGTCCTTCAAGGACCGCGGCATGACCATGGCCATCACCCGGGCCAAGGAGGAGGGCGCGAAGGCCGTCATCTGCGCCTCCACGGGCAACACGTCCGCCTCGGCTGCCGCGTATGCCGTACGGGCCGGAATGGTCTCCGCCGTTCTCGTCCCGCAGGGCAAGATCGCGCTCGGCAAGATGGGCCAGGCGCTCGTGCACGGCGCGAAGATCCTCCAGGTCGACGGGAACTTCGACGACTGCCTCACGCTCGCGCGCAATCTGTCCGACAACTACCCTGTGGCGCTGGTGAATTCAGTCAATCCGGTGCGCATCGAGGGCCAGAAGACCGCAGCGTTCGAAATCGTGGACATGCTGGGTGACGCACCTGACATTCACGTCCTGCCGGTGGGCAACGCGGGCAATATCACGGCCTATTGGAAGGGGTACACGGAGTACGCGGCGGATGGGATCGCGAAGCAAACCCCTCGAATGTGGGGTTTCCAGGCCTCCGGTTCCGCCCCGATCGTGCGCGGGGAGGTCGTCAAGGATCCGTCGACCATCGCCACCGCGATCCGTATCGGCAACCCGGCCTCGTGGAAGTTCGCACTGGCCGCGCGGGACGAATCGGGCGGTTTCATCGATGAGGTGACGGACCGTGAGATTCTGCGCGCCTACCGGCTGTTGGCCTCCCAGGAGGGCGTCTTCGTCGAGCCCGCATCCGCCGCGTCCGTCGCCGGCCTGCTGAAGGCCGCCGAGCAGGGCAAGGTCGACCCGGGCCAGCGCATCGTCTGTACGGTGACCGGAAACGGCCTCAAGGACCCGGACTGGGCCGTCGCGGGCGCCCCGCAGCCCGTCACGGTCCCGGTGGACGCGGCAACGGCGGCGGAGCGTCTCGGTCTTGCGTAAGCATGGCGTCTCGGCTTCGCCTAACCTGTAACTCCTGACAGGGGGTGCACAAGGGGCTTACGAAACGCATCGTGCGCCTCCTGTGCGCCCTATGTCGCCACGGAACCTTCCTTCGATAAGCTGTACATAACCCGCCCGCCGCATATGCCGCGGTGCCGCGCCGTCTCTGCGGCCGCCGGGTCTTCCGTGATCTTCCGTTCGTCTCGCAGGATTTCGACACATCTCGACAATCTCGCAGCTCAAGCTCAAGGAGAGTCATCGAGCGATGGCCGGTCCAGCGTTCCGCGCCGCCGCCGTCCGGGTGCGCGTCCCCGCTACCAGCGCCAACCTCGGCCCGGGCTTCGACGCCCTCGGCCTGTCGCTGGGGCTCTACGACGACGTGGTCGTCCGGGTGGCCGACTCCGGCCTGGACATCGACATCGCAGGTGAGGGCAGCGAGACACTCCCGCGTGACGAGAGTCACCTCCTCGTACGTTCCCTCCGTACCGCCTTCGATCTGCTGGGCGGACAGCCGCGCGGACTCGAAATCGTCTGCGCGAACCGCATCCCGCACGGCCGCGGCCTCGGCTCCTCGTCCGCCGCGATCTGCGCGGGCATCGTCGCCGCGCGCGCCGTGACCATCGGCGGGGACGGGAAGCTCGACGACGAGGCGCTCCTCGAGCTCGCCACCGAGATCGAGGGCCACCCCGACAACGTCGCGGCCTGTCTGCTCGGCGGTTTCACGCTGGCCTGGATGGAGGGCGGCGCCGCACGCGCCATCAGGATGGATCCAGCCGATTCCATCGTTCCGGTGGTTTTCGTACCGGGGAAACCGGTGCTGACGGAGACCGCCCGCGGACTGCTGCCGCGCACTGTGCCGCACGTCGACGCCGCCACCAACGCGGGCCGCGCCGCACTGCTCGTAGAGGCCCTCACCAGGCGCCCCGGGCTGCTGCTGCCCGCCACCGAGGACCGACTGCACCAGGAGTACCGCGCTCCCGCCATGCCGGAGAGCGCCGCCCTGGTGGAGCGGCTGCGGGCCGACGGAGTCCCCGCCGTGATCTCCGGTGCGGGCCCCACCGTGCTCGCGCTGGCCGATGAAGCCACCGCCGACAAGGTCTCCCGCCTTGCCGGCGAGGGCTGGGCGGCCAACCGGCTGAGCCTCGATGCCCAGGGAGCGAGCGTGCTGCCGCTTGCCACCTGACACACGGTTGCCGGATTTGGAGAGGGGGAATGTTTGTTGGATCCGGTAGTGTTAATCTCAAGTCTGCACCCGACCCCACCATGGCGAGGTGCTTCGTGTCCCCGTCCGGGACAGACCTCTTTCCGGGAGCCTCCCAAACTGCTTTGTGTCACGCATTCGGTGCTTATGCGCTGAGCAGTCCTGAGCACGCTCCGGAACCGGCGTGACCGAGCCGATCGACACCGCACATCAGTGTCACGGCCCCGGAAACGTCATCCAGCAAATATTCCCTCCGCCTCTTTGGCGGACCACCGCCCCGGCGCGGTCCACATCACAGGACCAAAGCCGGACAGCACAACCGGTCGCCGAGCCAGACAGGCCGACGTCCGCTCCAGGGAAGGACCCTTCGTGAGCGACACCACCGATCTGATGGGCGCACGTGTCGAGGAGACCGCTGCCGCGCCCGCCACGGACGCCTCCGCCGCGCCTGCCACCGGTGCTTCGGGCTCCCGTCGGCGCCGCGGCAGTGGCCTTGAGGGCATGGTGCTGGCCGAGCTGCAACAGGTCGCATCCGGCCTCAACATCAGGGGCACCGCGCGGATGCGCAAGAGCCAGCTGATCGAGGTCATCAAGGAGGCGCAGGCGGGAGGGGGTGCCCCGGCGAAGACCGTCGAGGCAGCCACCGAGACCAAGCCGAAGCGCCGGGCCACCTCGAAGGCTCGTACGGGGGACGAATCCGCACCCCCTGCCGCCAAGTCCGCCGAGAAGAGCGAGAAGAAGGCGGACAAGGCCGAGAGCGCCGAAAAGGCCGTGGCCCAGCAGCAGATCGAGATCCCCGGTCAGCCGGCCAGTGACGAGGCTCCCGTCGAGCGCCGGCGTCGCCGGGCCATCGCCGACGCGGGCAGCCCCGAGACGGTCACCACTGAGGCGAAGAGCGAGCCGAAGGCCGAGACGCCCGCCCAGGCCCAGCCCCAGGGCGAGGCCAGGGCCGACGCCGGTGACCAGGGTGGCGACGGCCGCACTGGTGACCAGGGCGGCGAGGGCCGTCAGGGCCGCCGCGACCGCCGGGACCGTGACCGGGGCGACCGAGGCGGTCGGGACCGGGACCGCGGCCGCGGCAAGGGCGACGACCAGCAGGGCCAGGGCGGCGGCCAGCAGCAGCGCGGCCAGCAGCCGGGCGGCGGTCGGCAGGACCGCCAGGACCGTCAGCAGCAGGACGATGACGACTTCGAGGGCGGCCGTCGCGGCCGTCGCGGTCGCTACCGGGACCGCCGAGGCCGCCGTGGCCGCGACGAGATCGCCGAGCCGCAGGTCGCCGAGGACGACGTCCTGATCCCCGTCGCGGGCATCCTGGACATCCTCGACAACTACGCGTTCATCCGTACGTCCGGCTACCTGCCCGGTCCGAACGACGTGTACGTCTCCCTCGCCCAGGTCCGCAAGAACGGTCTGCGCAAGGGCGACCACGTCACCGGCGCGGTCCGGCAGCCGAAGGAGGGCGAGCGCCGCGAGAAGTTCAACGCGCTGGTTCGGCTCGACTCCGTCAACGGCATGGCGCCCGAACTCGGCCGTGGCCGCCCGGAGTTCAACAAGCTGACGCCGCTGTACCCGCAGGACCGGATCCGTCTGGAGACCGACCCGGCGGTGCTGACGACGCGGATCATCGACCTGGTCGCGCCGATCGGCAAGGGCCAGCGTGGTCTGATCGTGGCCCCGCCGAAGACCGGCAAGACCATGATCCTGCAGGCGATCGCCAACGCGATCACGGTCAACAGCCCCGAGTGCCACCTGATGGTCGTCCTGGTCGACGAGCGTCCGGAAGAGGTCACCGACATGCAGCGGTCGGTCAAGGGCGAGGTCATCTCCTCGACCTTCGACCGCCCGGCCGAGGACCACACCACGGTCGCGGAGCTGGCCATCGAGCGCGCCAAGCGCCTGGTGGAACTGGGCCACGACGTGGTCGTACTGCTCGACTCGATCACGCGTCTGGGCCGTGCGTACAACCTCGCCGCCCCCGCCTCCGGCCGCATCCTGTCCGGTGGTGTCGACTCGACCGCGCTGTACCCGCCGAAGCGCTTCTTCGGTGCCGCGCGCAACATCGAGGACGGCGGTTCGCTGACCATCCTGGCCACCGCGCTTGTCGAGACCGGCTCGCGCATGGACGAGGTGATCTTCGAGGAGTTCAAGGGCACCGGCAACATGGAGCTCAAGCTCGACCGGAAGCTCTCCGACAAGCGCATCTTCCCGGCGGTGGACGTGGACGCGTCCAGCACCCGTAAGGAAGAAATCCTGCTCGGCGGGGACGAGTTGGGCGTCGTCTGGAAGCTGCGCCGGGTGCTGCACGCCCTCGACCAGCAGCAGGCGATCGAGCTGCTCCTGGACAAGATGAAGCAGACGAAGTCGAACGGCGAGTTCCTGCTGCAGATCCAGAAGACGACGCCGATGCCCGGCAACGGCGACTGACGTCAGTTTTCCTGAGGGCCGCTCCCGTCACGCACGTGACGGGAGCGGCCCTTTGCGTTGCGCCTGTACGGCCATGAAGGGCGCCCGGCGAGACCTCTGCCGCGAGACCTTTGCCACACGTGTGAAGATCGCCACCCATCGTGAACGGGACGAAGAACTGGCCTGAAATCGCAGGTGAGCGGGCGGCCTTGGCTCTCCTTGGTCATGGCTTGCTCACATTCGCCCACAGGTTGGCCACAGTGCGTCGTGCAACCCTTTTTTCGGTTTCAACGTCTGACGTGACGGGTCGTGACATACCAGTCATGCCCGTCGCCCCATGCCTGGCCCTGCACACAGGGGGTAACCGACCGGACGAGGACTGAGGAGCACATGTCTGCCGAGAGCACGCCTGATTCCGGCACCCCGGAAGCCTCCGGCCACACCGGCCCGCGCCGTCGCGCCAAGGGCCGTCGCCGCAAGCCGCGCAGCACGCGCGGCAAGGCCCTCCTCGTCGTGGCCTGGGCTGCGGCGGGCATCGTGGTCCTGGGCGGCACCGGACTCGGCTACGTGTACTTCAAGCTCAACAGCAACCTCAACAGCGTCGACATCAACCAGGCCCTCGGCACCGACCGACCCCTGGACGTCGACAACGGCTCGCAGGACATCCTCGTACTCGGCTCCGACACCCGCTCCGGCAGCAACAAGGAGCTGGGCGGCGGCGCCGACGACGGTTCGGCCCGCTCGGACACGGCGATGATCGTGCACGTCTACAAGGGCCACAAGAAGGCCAGCGTGGTCTCCATACCCCGCGACACCCTCGTAGAGCGTCCCGAGTGCACCGACACCGAGGGCGACACGCACGAGGGTGCGTCCAGCGCGATGTTCAACTCCGCGTACTCCACCGGCGGCGCCGCCTGCGCGGTGAAGACCGTCGAGTCGATGACCGGCATTCGCATGGACCACTACATAGAGGTCGACTTCAGCGGCTTCCAGAAGCTCATCGACGAACTCGGCGGCGTCAAGGTCACCACGACCGAGGACATATCCGACCCCGACAGCCACCTGGACCTCAAGGCCGGCACCCACCAGCTCACCGGCGAGCAGGCCCTCGGCCTGGTCCGCACCCGGCACGGCGTCGGCGACGGCTCCGATCTCGGCCGCATCCAGCTCCAGCAGGCGTTCATCAAGGCGCTGGTCGAGCAGGTCAAGGAGATCGGCGTACTGACCAGCCCGAAGAAGCTGTGGGACCTCGCCGACACCGCGACCGAGACCGTCACCACCGACTCCGACCTCGACTCGGTCAACGACCTGGCCTCGTTCGCGGGCGGCCTCAAGGGCATCAGCTCCTCGAACATGACCATGGTGACCATGCCGGTCCAGTACGACCCGGCGGACGGCAACCGCGTCCTGGTCGCCAAGTCCAAGGCCGAGATGGTGTGGAAGGCGCTGAAGAACGACCGGCCCATCCCGAAGGCCGCCACCAAGGGAACGGCAACGGGCGACGCGAAGGGCGTCGTAGGCGCCCCATAGGGGCGCGGGGCTGTGTCTATTTGCGGCTCCGCCGCGGGGCGCGACCAGCCACAACGGGCCCGCAGGGAATACACAACCCCGCCCCCCTGTTTTGGGGGATGACGCCAGTCGATGGCAGACTGGTACGTCGGCCCCGGTTCACGCTCCGCAGCCCGCGGCAGCGACCCGGTGCCCTCCCGAAACTAGGAGACACCTTGAAGCGCGACATCCACCCCGAGTACGTCGAGACGCAGGTCAGCTGCACCTGCGGCGCGTCGTTCACCACCCGCAGCACGATCCAGAGCGGTTCCATCCGCGCTGAGGTCTGCTCCGAGTGCCACCCGTTCTACACGGGCAAGCAGAAGATCCTCGACACCGGTGGCCGTGTGGCCCGCTTCGAGGCCCGCTTCGGCAAGGCTGCCGCTGCCAAGAAGTAGCGACCTCACAGCGCCGGTCCTCGTTGTCCCCGCAAAGGGGACTTCGGGACCGGCGCTTTGCGATGGTGCAGCCCCTGTTTTTACGTACGTCATTGGAGCCGGAGATGTTCGAGGCGGTCGAGGAACTGATCGGCGAGCACGCCGATCTTGAGAAAAGGCTCGCCGACCCGTCGGTCCACGCGGACCAGGCGAACGCGCGCAAGCTCAACAAGCGCTACTTCGAGCTGACCCCCATCATCGCGACGTACCGCTCCTGGAAGCAGACCGGCGACGACATCGAGACGGCCCGCGAACTCGGCGCCGACGACCCGGAGTTCGCGGCCGAGGTCAAGGAGCTGGAGAAGCAGCGCGAGGAGCTCACCGAGAAGCTGCGGCTGCTGCTCGTCCCGCGTGACCCCAACGACGACAAGGACGTCATCCTCGAGATCAAGGCCGGCGCCGGAGGCGACGAGTCCGCGCTGTTCGCGGGTGACCTGCTGCGCATGTACCTGCGGTACGCGGAGCGCATCGGCTGGAAGGCCGAGATCATCGACGCCACCGAGTCCGAGCTCGGCGGCTACAAGGACGTCCAGGTCGCCGTGAAGACCAAGGGCGGCCAGGGTGCCACCGAGCCCGGCCAGGGTGTCTGGGCCCGCATGAAGTACGAGGGTGGGGTGCACCGCGTGCAGCGCGTGCCCTCGACCGAGTCCCAGGGCCGGATCCACACCTCCGCGGCCGGTGTCCTCGTGACCCCCGAGGCCGAGGAGATCGACGTCGAGATCAACCCCAACGACCTGCGGATCGACGTCTACCGCTCATCCGGCCCCGGCGGCCAGTCCGTCAACACCACCGACTCCGCGGTGCGCATCACGCACATTCCCACCGGAGTCGTCGCCTCCTGCCAGAACGAGAAGAGCCAGTTGCAGAACAAGGAGCAGGCGATGCGTATCCTGCGCTCCAGGCTCCTCGCGGCGGCCCAGGAGGAAGCGGAGAAGGAGGCGGCGGACGCCCGGCGCAGCCAGGTCCGTACCGTCGACCGCTCCGAGAAGATCCGAACGTACAACTATCCGGAGAACCGCATCTCGGACCACCGCGTCGGCTTCAAGGCGTACAACTTGGACCAGGTGCTCGACGGTGACCTCGACGCGGTGATCCAGGCCTGCGTGGACGCGGACTCGGCCGCGAAGCTCGCCGCCGCATAACGCCGCGCAACAGCGACAAGACAACAGCTCAGCCCGGAGGACCAGCGTGCAGCAACATTTTGGGGGGCGGCCCCCGAACCCCCGCAGCGTGCTGCTCGCGGAAGTGGCCCAGGCCACCCAGCGGCTTGCCGATGCCGGCGTGCCCTCGCCGCGCAATGACGCGGAGGAGCTCGCCGCCTTCGTGCACGGCGTGAAGCGGGGCGAGCTGCACTCGGTCAAGGACGCCGACTTCGACGCCCGCTACTGGGAGGTCATCGCCCGCCGCGAGGCCCGCGAGCCGCTTCAGCACATCACTGGGCGGGCCTTCTTCCGTTATACGGAACTCCAGGTCGGGCCAGGGGTGTTCGTGCCGCGTCCGGAGACCGAGTCCGTCGTCGGCTGGGCCATAGACGCCGTACGCGCGATGGATGTCGTCGAGCCGCTCATCGTCGACCTGTGCACGGGCTCCGGGGCGATCGCGCTCGCGATGGCGCAGGAGGTGCCGCGCTCCCGCGTACACGCCGTGGAGCTGTCCGAGGACGCGCTCCAGTGGACGCGTAAGAACGTCGAGGGGTCCAGGGTCGAGCTGCGCCAGGGAGACGCCCGGGACGCCTTCCGCGACCTCGACGGCCAGGTGGACCTCGTCATCTCCAACCCGCCGTACATCCCGCTCACCGAATGGGAGTACGTGCAGCCCGAGGCCCGGGACTACGATCCTCAACTCGCCCTGTTCTCAGGGGAGGACGGACTCGATCTCATCCGCGGCCTGGAGCGCACCGCGCACCGGCTGCTGCGGCCCGGCGGTGTCGTCGTCATCGAGCACGCCGACACCCAGGGCGGGCAGGTGCCGTGGATCTTCACCGAAGAGCGGGGCTGGGCCGACGCCGCTGACCACCCCGACCTCAACAACCGGCCGCGGTTCGCCACGGCCCGCAGGGCGATGCCGTGAACTCGGCGCGCGGCATTGCGTTCGGCACGCCTTGTTCGAAGACTTCAAGCCAGCAGTACGTGTACGAGGAGGCTCGCTAAATGGCACGGCGATACGACACCAACGACGCGACCGACCGCTCTACGGGTCTGCGCGAAGCCGCGTCCGCCGTACGCCGGGGCGAGCTCGTCGTGCTCCCCACCGACACCGTGTACGGCATCGGCGCCGACGCGTTCAGCTCGGAGGCCGTGTCCGATCTGCTGGAGGCCAAGGGCCGTGGGCGCAACATGCCCACGCCTGTCCTCATCGGCTCCCCGAACACGCTGCACGGCCTCGTCACGGACTTCTCCGAGATGGCGTGGGAGCTCGTCGACGCGTTCTGGCCGGGCGCGCTGACCCTGGTCGCCAAGCATCAGCCGTCCCTCCAGTGGGACTTGGGGGACACCCGTGGCACCGTCGCCGTGCGCATGCCGCTGCACCCGGTGGCGATCGAGCTGCTGACGGAGGTCGGCCCCATGGCCGTGTCCTCCGCGAACCTGACCGGCCATCCGGCGCCGGAGGACTGCGACGCCGCGCAGGAGATGCTCGGCGACTCCGTCTCGGTCTACCTGGACGGCGGGCCCACCCCCGGCAACGTCCCCTCCTCCATCGTCGACGTCACCGGCAAGGTGCCGGTCCTGCTGCGCGCGGGCGCGCTGTCGGCGGAGGAACTGCGCAAGGTGGTACCCGACCTCGAGGTGGCGAATTGACGGCCCCTGACGCGGGGCGTGGCATAGGCAACGGGGACGATACGGGGACCTTCACAGGGCTACCCCGGGACACCTTCCGCATCCTCCACGTCAGCACCGGCAACGTATGCCGCTCGCCGATCACCGAGCGGCTGACCCGCCATGCCCTGGCGGACCGCCTCGGCGATCCGCTGTGGGGCGGCCTGATCGTGGAGAGCGCCGGCACCTGGGGCCACGAGGGCGCTCCCATGGAGGCCAACGCGGAGGCGGTCCTCGCCGACTTCGGCGCGGATGCCTCCGGCTTCGTGGGCCGGGAGCTGCTGGACGAACACGTCATCAGAGCGGACCTGGTCCTGACGGCCACCCGCGACCACCGGGCCCAGGTCATCTCCATGGGTCACTCGGCGGGCCTGCGCACCTTCACCCTCAAGGAGTTCACCCGCCTGGTGAAGGCCATAGACCCGGCGACCCTGCCTCCCTTGGAGGACGGTGTGGTCGCGCGCGCACGGGCCCTGGTCCGCGCCGCGGCGGCTCTACGCGGGTGGCTCCTGGCCCCGACGGTGGAGGCGGACGAGGTGTACGACCCGTACGGGGCACCGTTGCCGTTCTTCCGCTCGGTGGGGGACGAGATACAGCAGGCGATCGATCCGGTGGTGACCGCGCTGACGGGCGTACCGGCCCGCACTTGACCTGGTAGCGGGACGACCTCCGACGGACGGCCCGTCGCGGAGCGACTGATGTCACAGCGGCGCAGCGGCTCGATGCCTGGGAGGCCCGCCAGGGCCGAGCAGTGCGAGAGGCGCGTGGAAGGAGGTGCCCGGCCCGCACCTGACCGCCGACCGGTGCACCGGCTCGGGCGTATCAGCGGGCGCAGTAGGGGACGCGGTTCTACATTGGACTTACTTTCCGCCGATATCAGGCCGCCCCGCAGGGGGTTGCCGGTCCGGAGTCCACCATGGTGGTCGCACACACGCTTGACGCACTGCTGCCTGCCGATGTGCTCGGCCGGCAGGATCCCGAGCTGGCCGAGATCCTCCTCGGGGAACTGGACCGGCAGTCGACGACGCTTCAGCTGATCGCCGCCGAGAACTTCACTTCTCCCGCCGTGCTGGCCGCCCTCGGCTCACCGCTCGCGAACAAGTACGCCGAGGGATATCCCGGCGCCCGGCACCACGGCGGATGCGAACTCGTCGACGTGGCCGAACGCCTCGCCGTCGAGCGCGCCAAGGTCCTCTTCGGCGCCGAGCACGCCAACGTGCAGTCCCACTCCGGGTCTTCGGCCGTACTCGCCGCATACGCCGCCCTGCTGAGGCCTGGAGATACCGTCCTCGCCCTTGGCCTCCCGCACGGCGGCCACCTCACCCACGGCTCGCCCGCCAACTTCTCCGGCCGCTGGTTCGACTTCGTCGGCTACGGCGTCGACCCGGAGAGCGGCCTCATCGACTACGAACAGGTGCGTGCGCTCGCCCGGACCCACCGCCCGAAAGCCGTCGTGTGCGGCTCCATCTCCTACCCGCGGCACATCGACTACGCCGCCTTCAGGGACGTGGCGGACGAGGTGGGCGCCTATCTCATCGCCGACGCCGCCCACCCCATCGGCCTCGTCGCCGGGGGAGCGGCGCCGAACCCCGTGCCGTACGCCGATGTCGTCTGCGCCACCACGCACAAGGTGCTGCGCGGACCGCGCGGCGGCATGCTGCTGTGCGGCACGGAGCTGGCCGAGCGCGTCGACCGGGCCGTCTTCCCCTTCACCCAGGGCGGCGCCCAGATGCACACGATCGCCGCCAAGGCCGTCGCGTTCGGCGAGGCGGCGACGCCGGCCTTCGCGGCGTACGCCCATCAGGTGGTCGCCAACGCGCGGGCGCTCGCACAGGGGCTGGACGCCGAGGGCCTCGCCGTCACCACGGGCGGCACCGACACCCACCTGCTGACCTTCGACCCGGCCCCGTTCGGCGTGGACGGCCGCACCGCCCGCGGCCGGCTTGCCGCCGCCGGTCTGATCCTCGACACCTGCGCGCTGCCCCACCCGGACGTGCGCGGACTGCGCCTGGGCACGGCCGCCGTCACCACCCAGGGCATGGGCGAGGCGGAGATGGCCCGGATCGCGGTACTGCTCGGCCGGGCGCTGCGCGAGGAACCGGCCGCCCGGCAGGTGCGTGAAGAAGTGCGGGAGCTGACCGGAAGATTTCCGCCGTATCCGGACTAGAGCTGGGTATGCGCGAACTCGTACACAGCCACGCGTGCAACCATCGGCTCTACCCGGAAGTCCCCAACCGTATGCGCTGAAAGCTAGGGTGTGGGGCTGAGATGGCCAGCGAGACCTGTGGGGAAGCCTGTGCGTGAATACCTCCTGACGCTCCTCGTCACGGCCGCGGTGACGTACCTGCTGACCGGGCCGGTGCGGAAGTTCGCGATCGTGGCCGGGGCCATGCCGGAGATCCGGGCACGTGACGTGCACCGGGAACCCACGCCGCGGCTCGGCGGGATCGCGATGTTCTTCGGACTGTGCGCAGGCCTGCTGGTCGCCGACCATCTGACGAACCTCAGCAAGGTTTTCGAGAACTCCAACGAACCCAGGGCCCTGCTCTCCGGTGCTGCGCTGATCTGGCTGATCGGCGTCCTGGACGACAAGTTCGAGCTCGACGCCCTGATCAAGCTCGGCGGCCAGATGATCGCCGCCGGTGTCATGGTGATGCAGGGTCTGACGATTCTGTGGCTGCCGGTGCCGAGCGTCGGCTCGGTCTCGCTGACCCAGTGGCAGGGCACGCTGTTGACCGTCGCGCTCGTCGTCATCACCATCAACGCCGTGAACTTCGTCGACGGCCTCGACGGTCTCGCCGCCGGCATGGTGTGCATCGCGGCTGCGGCGTTCTTCATGTACGCGTACCGCATCTGGGTGGGCTACGGGCTGGAGTCCGCCGCCCCCGCGACCCTTTTCTCCGCGATCCTCATCGGCATGTGCCTCGGCTTCCTGCCGCACAACATGCACCCGGCGCGCATCTTCATGGGCGACTCGGGCTCGATGCTCATCGGCCTCGTACTCGCGGCCGGCGCCATCTCCATCACCGGGCAGGTCGACCCCGACGCGATGAACCTCTTCGCCGGGTCCGAGAAGGAGGCCGTGCACCAGACAGTGCCCGTCTACATCCCGCTGCTGCTGCCGCTGACGATCATCGCCGTACCGGCCGCCGACCTGGTGCTCGCCATCGTGCGGCGCACCTGGCGCGGACAGTCCCCGTTCGCCGCCGACCGCGGCCATCTGCACCACCGCCTGCTGGACATCGGGCACTCGCACAGCCGGGCCGTGCTCATCATGTACTTCTGGTCGGCACTGGTCGCCTTCGGAGCCCTCGCGTACTCGGTGAACTCGGCGTCCATGTGGATCGTGCTCGGCATCGTGTTCCTCAGCGCGGTGGGTCTGCTCCTGCTCCTGCTGCCGCGGTTCACACCGCGTACGCCGGCCTGGGCCGAGCGCTTCGTGCCGCCGCGCTACCGTCGCCGTGGCCGACTCGCGGAGGAGGTGGCCGGGGAGGCCGTGCAGGGGGCGCCTGCGGTCGCATACGCGGGTGGCGCGTCCGGCGAGCTCAGTGAGGCTATTGAGCCCAATGAGACCGGTGAGGAACGTCGCACTCCGGTCGCCGCGGGCGTCTCAGGGGTCAACGGGGCGACGGCTGTCGGCCGTCGTCCGCGCGTGCTGGACCGACGCAAGGCCGGATCGTCCCACTGACGCTTTCACAAACCGCCCCTATAACAGACAAATTCGGCTGCCTGGGTGCACAGACGGGCAGGTTCACTCTCATGTGTGACGCCGAGCACACCGAGCAGGTAAAGACCTCATCAAATAGTTTGTGATACGGTTCACGAGACTCGGGGATGAGCCGAAGGGCCGCAGTGCGACGGCCCATTGGCGTGAGGTTCCCTCCCCACCCGGGACTACGCTCGTCCATGACGACACCCTGCCCCCTTAGCAAGCGGAGCTGCCGCCATGCCGTCCAATGACGCCCGGATTCTCCTTCAGGCCGCCGTGCCCACGGCTGTCGTCGGCGCTATTGCCGCCGTCGTCAGTGGGGTGGTCGCCGGTGGCGAGGGAGCGGTCGGGGCGGTCGTCGCGACGCTGGTCGTGATCCTCTTCATGGGAATCGGCCTGTACGTTCTGCAACGCACTGCCAAATCGCTTCCGCACCTGTTCCAGGCCATGGGTCTGATGCTCTATACGGCACAGATTCTGCTGCTGTTCATGTTCGTCGCCGCGTTCAAGGACACGACGCTGTTCAACCCCAAGGCCTTTGCGTTCACGCTGATCGCCGCCACGCTCGCGTGGATCGGCTGCCAGGCCCTTGCCCAGATGAAGGCCAAGATCCTCTACGTCGAACCCGACTCCTCGAAGGGCGACAAGCCCGAAAAGACGGGCCACTCGTCGTGAGGGGTAGGGCCGGGATAAGCGCACGTAAGACATCCTGCTATCGTCCGGTGCCAACTGCGGCATCGCGGGCGCGGGCATCCGAGCTGACGCCTGCTCTAGCGCGAGGCTCGATGCCCCACAGCCGCCCCCACATCCGTAACACCAGTCCAGTGCCGAACCGCGGCTGCGCGCCGCGCCGACACAACGAGGTTGCCGTACCTATGCGTCACGCCGAAGGAGCCCGTGGTGAGTGCTGACCAGACCCAGCTCGCCTTTGACTGGAGCTGTCGGATCATGTCCGACAACGGCTGCGGCTTCCCGGCTCCGGGCCTGCACTCGTTCCTCTTCAAGCCGCTCGCCACGGTCGGGGGGTTCGAGTTCAACAAGGTGATGCTGCTCGCCCTCATCACCACCGGCCTCGTCATCACCTTCTTCTACGCGGCTTTCGGCAAGGCCAAGGTGGTCCCGGGCAAGCTGCAGATGGTTGGCGAGGCCGGGTACGACTTCGTGCGCCGCAGCATCGTGTACGAGACCCTCGGCAAGAAGGAGGGCGAGAAGTACGTCCCCTTGATGGTCTCGCTGTTCTTCTTCATCTGGATCATGAACATCTGGTCCGTGATCCCGCTGGCCCAGTTCCCGGTCTCGTCGATCATCGCGTTCCCGATGGTGTTGGCCGCCATCGTCTGGATCGTCTGGGTCTCGCTGACGTTCAAGCGCCACGGCTTCGTCGGCTTCTTCAAGAACGTCACCGGCTACGACAAGTCGCTGGGCGCGGTTCTGCCGCTCGTGATGGTCATCGAGTTCTTCTCGAACCTGCTGGTGCGACCGTTCACGCACGCTGTCCGACTCTTCGCCAACATGTTCGCCGGCCACCTGATGCTGGTGATGTTCACCGTTGCCTCCTGGTACCTGCTGAACAGCTGGATGATCCCGGCGGCCGGTGTCTCCTTCGTCATGACCATGGTCATGATCCTCTTCGAGCTCTTCGTGCAGGCTGTCCAGGCGTACGTCTTCGTGCTGCTGGCCTGCTCGTACATCCAGGGCGCTCTGGCCGAGCACCACTGAGCCGCACCGCCCCAAGCCCCCAGAACGTCCGGTGGCCAACCCCCGCCGGTCCATGAAAGAGAAAGAAGAATCAGCATGGCTGCCCTTGAGACCCTCGCCGCTATCGAAGGCAACATCGGTTCCGTCGGCTATGGCCTCGCCGCCATCGGCCCCGGCGTCGGCGTCGGCATCATCTTCGGTAACGGCACCCAGGCCCTCGCCCGCCAGCCCGAGGCGGCCGGCCTGATCCGCGCCAACCAGATCCTCGGCTTCGCCTTCTGTGAGGCGCTTGCCCTCATCGGCATCGTCATGCCGTTCGTCTACAACTGACGAACCTTGACGAGCAAAACCTTTCGACGAGAGGCACTGATGTGATCGCCAACCTGGTACAGCTGGCGGCCGAGGAGGAGCAGAACCCGCTCATCCCGCCGGGTCCCGAGCTGCTCGTCGGCACCATCGCCTTCGCCATCGTGTTCTTCTTCTTCTGGAAGAAGCTCCTCCCGAACATCAACAAGGTTCTGGAAGAGCGCCGCGCGGCGATCGAAGGCGGCATCGAAGAGGCCGACGCCATGAAGACCGAGGCCCAGAGCGTGCTGGAGCAGTACAAGGCCCAGCTCCAAGAGGCCCGGCACGAGGCTGCGCGGCTGCGCCAGGAGGCGCAGGAGCAGGGCGCCGCGCTCATCGCCGAGATGCGTGCGGAAGGCCAGCGGCAGCGTGAGGAGATCGTCGCCGCCGGTCACACGCAGATCGAGGCCGACCGCAAGGCCGCTGCCTCCGCGCTGCGTCAGGACGTGGGCAAGCTCGCCACCGACCTGGCCGGCAAGCTCGTAGGCGAGTCCCTCGAGGACCACGCCCGGCAGAGCCGCACCATCGACCGCTTCCTCGACGAGCTCGAGGAGAAGGCCGAGGCGGCTCGATGACAGCGCACGGAGCGAGCCGCGAGGCAACCGCTGCCGCACGTGAGCGTCTCGACGCGCTGACGGACAACACGTCCGTGGACGCACTCGCGCTCGCCGACGAGCTGGCCGCCGTCACCGCGCTGCTCGACCGCGAGATCAGCCTGCGTCGGGTCCTCACCGACCCGGCTCAGCCCGGCGAGGCGAAGGCCGAGCTGGCCGGCCGGCTGTTCGGCGGCCAGGTCGGCGGGACCACCGTCGACCTAGTGTCCGGCATGGTGCGCTCCCGCTGGTCGCAGCCGCGCAACCTGGTGGACGCGATCGAGGAGCTGGCCAACACGGCCGACCTCACCGCGGCCCAGCAGGCGGGCACGCTCGACGAGGTGGAGGACGAGCTGTTCCGGTTCGGCCGGATCGTCTCCTCCAACACCGAGCTGCGTGCCGCGCTGACGAACCGCGCCGCCGGCACCGCCGCCAAGACCGAGCTGCTGCGCAGCCTGCTCGGCGGCCGGGCCAAGGCCGGAACCGAGCGGTTGGTCACGCGCCTTGTGACCGCGCCGCGGGGACGTAGCCTGGAGGCGGGACTCGAGTCCCTGTCCAAGCTCGCTGCCGAGCGCCGAGACCGCATGGTCGCCGTCGTCACCTCGGCGGTCCCGCTGAGCGACCCGCAGAAGCAGCGCCTGGGTGCCGCCCTCGCGAAGCTCTACGGGCGTCCGATGCACCTCAATCTCGACGTCGACCCCGAGGTCGTCGGAGGGATCCGGGTGCAGGTGGGCGACGAGGTCATCAACGGCTCCATCGCGGACCGGCTCGAGGACGCCAGTCGCCGCATGGCGGGCTGACAGCAACTCAATACACGTACGAAGACAGGCAGTACTACGGCCCTGGTTGGGCCGTGCAGAGGATTCCTGGGGGTCGCCCCCAGACCCCCAAGTTGAAACTTCGGGCCCAACAAGGAGAGCAGGGAACCCAGATGGCGGAGCTCACGATCCGGCCGGAGGAGATCCGGGACGCGCTGGAGAACTTTGTCCAGGCGTACAAGCCGGACGCGGCCTCGCGCGAGGAGGTCGGTACGGTCACCCTTGCCGGCGACGGCATCGCGAAGGTCGAGGGCCTCCCCTCGGCCATGGCCAACGAACTGCTGAAGTTCGAGGACGGCACCCTCGGCCTCGCGCTCAACCTGGAAGAGCGCGAGATCGGCGCCATCGTCCTCGGCGAGTTCAACGGCATCGAGGAGGGCCAGCCGGTCACCCGTACCGGCGAGGTCCTGTCGGTCGCCGTGGGCGAGGGCTACCTCGGCCGCGTCGTCGACCCGCTCGGCACCCCGATCGACGGCCTCGGCGAGATCGAGACGTCCGGCCGCCGCGCCCTGGAGCTGCAGGCCCCGGGCGTCATGGTCCGTAAGTCGGTGCACGAGCCGATGGAGACCGGCTACAAGGCCGTCGACACGATGACCCCGATCGGCCGCGGCCAGCGTCAGCTGATCATCGGCGACCGGCAGACCGGCAAGACCGCCCTGGCCGTCGACACGATCATCAACCAGCGCGACAACTGGCGTACGGGCGACCCGAACAAGCAGGTCCGCTGCATCTACGTCGCCATCGGCCAGAAGGGCTCGACCATCGCCTCCGTGCGTGGTGCCCTCGAAGAGGCCGGCGCCCTGGAGTACACGACCATCGTCGCCGCCCCGGCGTCCGACCCGGCCGGCTTCAAGTACCTTGCGCCGTACACCGGTTCGGCCATCGGCCAGCACTGGATGTACGAGGGCAAGCACGTCCTCATCGTCTTCGACGACCTCTCGAAGCAGGCCGACGCCTACCGCGCCGTGTCCCTGCTGCTGCGCCGTCCGCCGGGGCGCGAGGCCTACCCCGGTGACGTCTTCTACCTGCACTCCCGTCTGCTGGAGCGCTGCGCGAAGCTCTCCGACGACATGGGCAAGGGCTCGATGACCGGTCTGCCGATCGTCGAGACGAAGGCCAACGACGTCTCGGCGTTCATCCCGACCAACGTCATCTCCATCACCGACGGCCAGTGCTTCCTGGAGTCGGACCTGTTCAACGCCGGTCAGCGCCCCGCGCTGAACGTCGGTATCTCCGTCTCCCGAGTCGGTGGCTCCGCCCAGCACAAGGCGATCCGCCAGGTCTCCGGCCGGCTCCGCGTCGACCTCGCCCAGTTCCGTGAGCTGGAGGCCTTCGCCGCCTTCGGTTCCGACCTGGACTCCGCGTCGAAGGCGCAGCTGGAGCGTGGTCAGCGGATGGTCGAGCTGCTCAAGCAGCCGCAGTACCAGCCGATGTCCACCGAGGACCAGGTCGTCTCCATCTGGGCCGGCACGACCGGCAGGATGGACGAGGTGCCGGTCGCCGACATCCGCCGCTTCGAGAAGGAGCTGCTCGAGTACCTGCACCGCAAGGAGCAGGGCCTGCTCACCTCCATCAAGGAGGGCGGCAAGATGTCGGACGACACGATCACGGCCATGAGTGACGCCGTCGCGGAGTTCAAGAAGCAGTTCGAGACCTCGGACGGCAAGCTGCTCGGCGAGGAAACCCCTGCCGCTGCGGGCAAGTGACGACGGAAGGGACCTGACTCATGGGAGCCCAGCTCCGGGTCTACAAGCGTCGCATCAAATCCGTCACCGCGACCAAGAAGATCACCAAGGCGATGGAGATGATCGCCGCCTCGCGCGTCGTCAAGGCGCAGCGCAAGGTGGCGGCCTCCACGCCGTACGCGACCGAGCTCACGCGCGCGGTCACGGCGGTCGGCACCGGCTCTAACACCAAGCACCCGCTGACCACGGAGGCGGAGAACCCGACCCGCGCCGCGGTACTGCTCCTCACGAGCGACCGCGGCCTGGCCGGCGCCTTCAACTCCAACGCCATCAAGGCGGCGGAGCAGCTGACCGCCCGTCTCGAGCGCGAGGGCAAGGAGGTCGACGTGTACATCGTCGGCCGCCGCGGTGTCGCCCACTACAACTTCCGTGAGCGCAAGATCTCGGAGCAGTGGACCGGCTTCACCGACGCGCCCTCGTACGGGGACGCCAAGAAGGTCGCGGCCCCGTTGATCGAGGCCATCGAGAAGGAGACGGCGGACGGCGGCGTGGACGAACTCCACATCGTCTACACCGAGTTCGTCTCGATGATGACGCAGACGGCGGTCGACAGCCGCCTGCTGCCGCTCAGCCTCGAAGAGGTGGCGGGGGAGTCGCACACCAAGGGCGAGATCCTTCCGCTGTACGACTTCGAGCCGTCGGCGGAGGACGTCCTCGACGCCCTGCTGCCGCGCTACGTCGAGAGCCGTATCTACAACGCGCTGCTCCAGTCGGCTGCCTCCAAGCACGCCGCCACGCGCCGCGCGATGAAGTCGGCGACCGACAACGCCGGGGATCTCATCGAGAACCTCACCCGGCTTGCCAACGCGGCCCGCCAGGCCGACATCACCCAGGAAATCAGCGAGATCGTCGGTGGCGCCAGCGCCCTGGCCGACGCGACCGCGGGGAGTGACAAGTAATGACGACGACAGTTGAGACGGCCGTTGCCACGGGCCGCGTCGCCCGGGTGATCGGCCCGGTCGTCGACGTGGAGTTCCCCGTCGACGCCATGCCGGAGATCTACAACGCCCTCCACGTCGAGGTGGCCGACCCGGCCCAGGCCGGCGAGAAGAAGATCCTGACCCTGGAGGTCGCCCAGCACCTGGGTGACGGACTGGTCCGTACGATCTCCATGCAGCCCACCGACGGTCTGGTCCGCCAGGCCCCGGTCACCGACACCGGCACGGGCATCACCGTCCCGGTCGGCGACTTCACCAAGGGCAAGGTGTTCAACACCCTCGGTGAGGTGCTGAACGTCGACGAGACCTTCAAGGGCGAGCGCTGGCCGATCCACCGCAAGGCCCCGGCCTTCGACCAGCTCGAGTCGAAGACCGAGATGTTCGAGACGGGCCTGAAGGTCGTCGACCTTCTCACCCCGTACGTCCGAGGCGGCAAGATCGGTCTGTTCGGTGGTGCCGGTGTCGGCAAGACCGTGCTGATCCAGGAAATGATCATGCGTGTGGCCAAGCTGCACGAGGGCGTTTCCGTCTTCGCCGGCGTCGGTGAGCGCACCCGTGAGGGCAACGACCTCATCGACGAGATGACCGAGTCCGGCGTACTGGACAAGACCGCGCTGGTCTTCGGTCAGATGGACGAGCCCCCGGGCACCCGGCTCCGCGTGGCCCTGGCCGGTCTGACCATGGCGGAGTACTTCCGCGATGTGCAGAAGCAGGACGTGCTGTTCTTCATCGACAACATCTTCCGCTTCACCCAGGCCGGTTCCGAGGTGTCGACCCTGCTCGGCCGTATGCCGTCCGCGGTGGGCTACCAGCCCAACCTCGCGGACGAGATGGGTCAGCTCCAGGAGCGCATCACCTCGACGCGTGGTCACTCGATCACCTCGATGCAGGCGATCTACGTCCCCGCGGACGACCTGACCGACCCGGCCCCGGCCACCACCTTCGCCCACCTCGACGCGACGACGGTGCTCTCCCGTCCGATCTCCGAGAAGGGCATCTACCCGGCCGTGGACCCGCTGGACTCCACGTCCCGCATCCTGGACCCGCGTTACATCTCGCAGGAGCACTACGACTGCGCCATGCGCGTCAAGACGGTCCTGCAGAAGAACAAGGACCTCCAGGACATCATCGCGATCCTCGGTATCGACGAGCTCGGCGAGGAGGACAAGCTCGTCGTCCACCGTGCCCGTCGCGTGGAGCGCTTCCTGTCGCAGAACACCCACGCCGCCAAGCAGTTCACCGGCCTGGACGGTTCGGACGTGCCGCTCGACGAGTCGATCGCCGCGTTCAACTCGATCTGCGACGGTGAGTACGACCACTTCCCGGAGCAGGCGTTCTTCATGTGCGGTGGCCTGGAGGACCTCAAGGCCAAGGCCAAGGAGCTCGGCGTCTCCTGAACCTCGTGTTCATGAAGGGGGGCGGGGCCGCTCTCGCGGGTGCGTCCCGCCCTCCTTCGTACGCCTACGCAGCATTTCCCGGGGGCTGTATCAATGTGCGGCTACCGCCGCGCGGCCCCCGGACCCCCAGCCGAGTGCTGGGTCGGGGCCCGGCACTTGTGACAAGCGGAGCCCTACTAGACTTACTTCCAACACCCGGCAGCAACCGCCGGGTGGTGACCCGAGGAGCCCACCTTGGCTGCTGAGCTGCATGTCGAGCTCGTCGCCGCGGACCGCAGTGTCTGGTCCGGCGAGGCCACCCTGGTCGTCGCGCGTACCACGTCCGGCGACATCGGCGTCATGCCCGGTCACCAGCCGCTGCTCGGTGTGCTGGAGTCGGGCCCGGTGACCATCCGTACGAGTGATGGTGGAACGGTCGTCGCTGCGGTGCACGGCGGTTTCATCTCGTTCGCGGACAACAAGCTGTCGCTGCTGGCCGAGATCGCCGAGTTGTCGGACGAGATCGACATCCAGCGTGCGGAGCGGGCGCTCGAGCGCGCGAAGTCGGACGCCGACGCGTCCGCCGAGCGTCGCGCGGACGTCCGACTGCGAGCGGTGGCGGCACGCTGAACCCAGCGCGCCACTGGACATGACTCAGCCGCGGCCAGGACCGGAGCCTTCTCCGGACCGGGTCGCGGCTGCGGCAATGCGGGTGCTTTTTCCCTTTCCGTTACCTAGGAGACGAGGAGGTCGGTGTCGATGGTCCTCGCTCTGACTGTGTGCGGCTTGGTAATCCTTCTGGTGGCCGCCGGACTCTTCGCTTTCGGCGTGCGCCGCAGAGTGATCCAGCGCTCCGGCGGCACCTTCGACTGCAGCCTCCGCTGGAACACCCCCGAGAAGAGCGACACCAGCGGCAAAGGCTGGGGCTACGGCATCGCCCGCTACAGCGGCGACCGCATCGAATGGTTCCGCGTCTTCTCGTACGCCCCTCGCCCGCGCCGCATCCTGGAGCGCTCGGCGATCGAGGTGGCAGGCCGCCGCGCCCCCGAGGGCGAGGAGGAGCTGGCACTGCTCTCCGACGCGATCGTGCTCGCCTGTCTCCACCGGGGTACGCGCCTCGAGCTGGCGATGAGCGAGGACGCGCTGACCGGCTTTCTCGCGTGGCTGGAGGCGGCTCCGCCCGGTCAACGAGTAAATGTGGCCTGAAAGGTCACATCTACTCGTTGGTTGGGGGTCCCCCCCCGGACGAAGTCTGGGGGAGCGTCAATATGGCCTAGTAGTTACCTGAGGCCGTTGTTGATCGCCTTCACCAGCTCGCCGTTGCTGGTGTCACCGCTGAACTCCCAGAAGAACGCGCCGCCCAGGCCCTGCTTCTTGGCCCAGCTCATCTTCCCGAGGATCGTCGCCGGGGTGTCGTAGGACCACCAGTCGCTGCCGCAGTGCGCGTATGCCGTGCCGCCGGCCGTGCCGGTGGCCGGGCAGGACGTCTTGAGGACCTTGTAGTCCTCGAAGCCCGCCTCGTACGTGCCCGGGGCCGCCCCCGTCGCCGTACCGCCCGGCGCGGACTGTGTGACGCCCGTCCAGCCGCGGCCGTAGAAGCCGATGCCGAGCAGCAGCTTCTTCGCGGGCACGCCGAGCGACTTGTACTTGGCGATGGCCTCGGCGCTGGTGAAGCCCTTCTGCGGAATGCCGTTGTAGGGGGTGAGCGCGGAGTGCGGGGCGGTGGGGCCGTTCGCCGCCCAGGCGCCGAAGAAGTCGTACGTCATCACGTTGTACCAGTTGAGGTACCGCGCGGCGCCCGCGTAGTCGGCGGCCTCGATCTTGCCGCCGGGGGAGGCGTCGGCCGTGACGGCGGCGGTGACCAGGTACTTCGAGCCGAACTCGGTGCGCAGGGCCCGCATCATGTCCGCGTAGGCCGTGGCGTCGCTGGTGTCGCAGGTCAGACCGCAGGCGTTCGGGTACTCCCAGTCGATGTCGATGCCGTCGAAGACATCAGCCCAGCGCGGGTCCTCGACCAGGTCATGGCAGGACTGGGCGAAGGCCGCCGGGTCCTTGGCCGCCTGGGTGAAGCCGCCGGACCAGCTCCAGCCGCCGAAGGACCAGAGGATCTTGATGTGCGGGTACTTGGCCTTCAGCTGGCGCAGCTGGTTGAAGTTGCCCTTGAGCGGCTGATCCGCGGCGTCGGCCTTGCCGCTCACCGAATTGCCGGCGGTGATCGGCATTTCGTAGTCGGCCCATGAGTCGCCGATCGCGCACTTGCCGTCGACGACGTTTCCGAAGGCGTAGTTGATGTGCGTGACCTTCGCGGCGGAGCCGGAGGTCACCAGGTTCCTGACGTTGTAGTTGCGGCCGTAGACGCCCCACTCGATGAAGTAACCGAGCTTGACCTTCTGGGCCGGGGGCGGAGCGGTCGCGATGTCCACGGCGTCCGGGACGGAGCTCGGAGTGGCGGGCTGGGCGGGGCCGGCGAGGCCGACCAGGGCGGCGAGCGGGAGCAGCAGGGTGGCGAACCCTGCCACGGCTCTGTGTCTGACTCTGAGGCCGAAGCGCATCCAGGGACTCCTCGGGGAGGTGAGGGAGATGAGGGCGGTGTGAGGGGGTGCGCTGGACAATAGAAAGGTCTGGACCATAGGTCAAGAGGTCCAGACCAATGAGGGTGGTGCTGTTACACGCCCAACTCCTGCGCCAGCACCGCCGCCTGCACCCGGCTGCGCAGCTCCAGTTTCCCCAGCAGGCGGCTGACGTGGGTCTTCACCGTGGCCTCGGCCATCTCCAGGCGACCCGCGATCTCGGCGTTGGACAGCCCGTCGCCGAGGCAGGACAGCACCTCGCGTTCACGGCGGGTGAGGGACTCCAGGACCGCCGGGTCGGGCCCTGGATCCCGTACGGGCTTCGTGGCGAACTCGGCGATCAGGCGTCGCGTGACCGCGGGCGCGATCAGCCCCTCGCCACGCGCGACCGTGCGGACCGCGTCGAGGAGAGAGCGCGCCTCGGTGTTCTTCAGCAGAAAACCGGAGGCGCCCGCGCGCAGCGCCCCGAAGACGTACTCGTCGAGGTCGAAGGTGGTCAGCACGAGCACGTCGGCAAGGCCCTCGTCGACCACTTGCCGGGTGGCCGAGACGCCGTCGAGGCGAGGCATCTGGACGTCCATCAGGACCAGATCGGGCCGCAGTTCACGCGCCAGCGCGACCGCCTCCTCGCCGTCCGCGGCCTCGCCGATCACCTCGATGTCGGGCGCGCTGCGCAGAATGAGGACGAGCCCGGCGCGTACGGCGGACTGGTCCTCGGCGACGAGCACGCGGATCATTCGGTTCCTCCCAGGGTGGTCGGCAGGGTGGCGTGTACGGTCCAGATCTTGCCGTCGCGTGAGTCGCCCGAGACGTCCGCGTCGGGGGCGCTCTCGGGCCCGGCCTCGAAGGTGCCGCCCAGCAGCGCGACCCGCTCCCGCATACCGACAAGACCGGCGCCCGAGCCGGGGGCGCGCGGGCCGTCGCGGTCGCCGTACGGGCTGGTCACCCGGAGGCTCAGGGTGCCGTCCCTCCCCCATTGCCTTAAGGGCATGGGAGGTGCCCCCATGGCGAGCGTCACCGTGACCCGGCCGGGGGAGGCGTGCTTGAGGGCGTTGGTCAGGGACTCCTGGACGATCCGGTACGCGGCGAGCTCGACCGGCGCGGGGAGTTTTACGTGCGTGGTGTCGAGCGTGACGTCCAGGCCGTTGGCGCGGGCGGTGTCGACGAGTGCGCCGAGTCCGTCGAGGGTGGGGGCGGCCGAGGGCTCGGTGTCGCCGCTGGAGTCCCGCAGTATCCCGATGAGCCGCCGCATCTCCGCCAGGCCCTCGACGCTGTTCTCCCGGATGATGCCGAGGGCGTCCTTTGTCGTGTCCGGGTCGTCGAGGGAGAGCGCGGCCGTGGAGTGGATGGCGATGGCGGACAGGTGGTTGGCCACCATGTCGTGCAACTCCCTTGCCATCCGGGCACGTTCGGCCATGACGGCCTGGGTGCGGTCGATCTCGGCGAGCAGGGCGGTCTGCTCGGCGCGCAGACGGGCGGCTTCGGCGGTGTCGCGGTGGTTGCGGACGATCCAGCCGGTGCCGGCGGGCCCGAACGCCACCACGCCGACACCCACGCCGATCAGCAGGGCCTCCGGCACGCGCAACACCGCGACGGGCACGACCGTGCCGATCACCGTGAGCAGCCCGGTGATCCAGGGGATGCGCCGGGCGGAGGCCGGAGGGCCGTACAGCACGGCCGCGTACACGAGGTCGGTGAACATCACGACGGTGGCCAGGCTGCCCCGGGTGAAGAGGTCCGCGATCACCGCGGCCGTGCCGATCAGCACGGCCGTGCGCGGCCGGACACGGCGCAGCAGCTCGCAGCCCGCTATCACCAAGAGCGGCAGCAGCAGTACCCGGCTGTCGGGCCACAGGACGATCGGCTGGCCGGGCGGGCGGCTGCTGAGCCCGACGCCGTACAGGAAGAGCCCACCCAGCAGCCCCGCGACCGCGATCCGCACGTCGTCGCGATGGGGGCGGGGGAGTCGTACGGCCATGGACCCAATCCAACACGGCGTACGCGCCCGGCGCCTGATCCTGGGGGACGGTCCGCGGCTACATCGAAGGATGCAGTGCCGATTCGTCACTGCCGACGACGATCCGGGCCGCTTCCGCCGGGAGCCTGGAACGGTGACCGAGAGGAGCGAACCATGATCGTCACACTCATCATCGTCTGTGAAGTCGCCTTCTGGGTGCTGCTTGCCGCGGGCCTGGCCGCGCGCTATCTGCTCAAGATGCCGAGGACCGGCCTCGCCCTGCTGCTGTGCGAGCCGCTCCTCGAAGTCCTGCTGTTCACCGTCACCGCCATCGACCTCAAGAACGGCGCGGAACCCGACTGGAAGCACGGTCTCGCCGCCGTCTACATCGGCTTCACCGTGGGTCTCGGCCACTCCATGATCAAGTGGGCCGACGCCCAGTTCGCGCACCGCTTCGCGGGCGGCCCGGCCCCGGTGAAGCCACCGAAGTACGGCTTCGCCCGCGCGGTGCACGAGTGGAAGGTCGCGGGCCGGTGGATTCTCGCGGCGGTCGTCGCCCTGGCGCTGCTCCAGGCCGCGATCTGGTACGTGGGCTCCGGCGGCGAGACCGAGTCGCTGCGCACCTGGCAGTCGAGGATGCTGTTCGTGATCGGCATCAACCTGCTCATCCCGCTCGGCTACACGGTTTGGCCGAAGAGGGAACCGGCGAAGGTCCGCTGAGCCGCACCGGGCACGGACTGGGCTTCGTCACCCCGACCGAGGTGTACACGTAGATGGGTACACTTGCGTCATGGATGAATCTGTATCGGTGCGCGAAGCCCGTGCCGGCCTTGCGAAGCTTCTCGACCAGGCCGAGGCGGGGGAGCCCACGGTCATCACCCGAGGTGGCACTCCCGTCGCCGCGATCGTGCCCATCGAGGAGTACGACGCGCTGGAAGCAGCCGCTGACGAACTCCTCGCCCGCAAGGCCATGCGGACCCTTGAGGAGGACGGCGGCGAGCCGCGCGCGACCATGGCCGAAGTCCTCGCCGACATCTTCGGGACCGCCGCGACGGACGTGGCGTGAAGTACGCCTTCGAGTTCACGGCCGCCGCGCGGCGTCAGCTGCGGACCATCGACCAGACGACGGTGCTGCACATCCTCCACGCGCTCAGCCGCATCGGTGACGATCCCTATCGTGATGACGCTGACGTGAAGAAGCTGTCCGGGCACGACGATCTGTACCGTCTGCGGGTTGGTGCGTACCGGATCGCCTACACCATCGATGACGGGAAGTTGATCATCCTGGTGGTCGAGGTCGGGCACCGCAGGGACATCTATCGAAGGCTCTGACCGCCGCCCATAGAGCATGGCGGTTCGTCAGCGCTCGCCCCCAGGCACCCACAGCACGTCTCCGACCTCCTTGTTGGCCGTCCGCGCAAGGATGAACAGCAGGTCGGAGAGCCGGTTCAGGTAGGTCGCCGTGAGCGGGTTCATCACCTCCCCGTGCACCTCCAGCGCCGCCCACGTCGACCGCTCCGCCCGCCGTACGACCGTGCACGCCTGGTGCAGCAGTGCCGCACCGGGCGTGCCGCCGGGCAGGATGAACGAGCGGAGCTTCTCCAACTCGGCGAGGAAGCGGTCGCAGTCCGCCTCCAGCTTGTCGATGTAGAACTGCTCGACTCGCAGCGGCGGGAACTCCGGGTTCTCGACGACCGGCGTGGACAGATCGGCCCCGACGTCGAAGAGATCGTTCTGCACGCGGGTGAGGACCTTGACGATCTCCTCGTCCAGCCCCCCGAGGGCGATCGCCGTACCGATCACCGCGTTCGCCTCGTTGGCGTCCGCGTACGCCGCGATCCGCAGATCGGTCTTGGCGACCCGGCTCATGTCGCCGAGGGCGGTGGTGCCCTGGTCGCCGGTCCTGGTGTAGATGCGCGTCAGATTGACCATGTGACCAGCGTAGTTACGCTCCGGCCTTCCGGAACACTCGTGTGCCCACTGTCACTGCGACCGCCGCGAAGCCGACGGCCACGATCACGCCGTACAGCATGGAGGAGGTCGCGTACGAGCCGACGTACGCGTCCCGCATCGCGTCCACCAGATAGCGGAACGGCATGAAGTGGGACAGGACGTCCAGCCAGGCCGGGCCCAGGGTCATCGGGAGCATCAGGCCCGACAGGAGCATCGACGGCATGGTCAGCGCGTTGACCGCCGGGCCGAAGGACTGCGGTGTGCTGAGCTTCATGGCCAGCGCGTACGACAGTGAGCCGAGCGAGACGGTCAGCAGGGCGACGAACGCGAAGCCGATCAGGACGCCGGGCAGCGGTGCCCTGAGGCCCATGGCGAACGCGGCCAGCACCAGCAGCACCGCCTGGAAGACGAAGACGGTGGCGTCCCGCAGGACCCGGCCCAGCAGCAGAGCCAGCCGGCTGACGGGGGTGACGCGCATGCGCTCGAGAACCCCCTGGGCCTTCTCCATGATGATCGTGAAGCCCGCGAACGACGCCCCGAACAGACCGAGTTGGAGCAGCAGCCCGGGGACGAGGACCTGCCAGGAGCTGCCCTGCCCGCCCAGCGGCAGATCGGTCAGCAGCGGACCGAAGAACAGCAGGTAGAGCAGGGGCATCAGTACGCCGAAGAGCAGCGCGAAGCGGGAGCGGAGGGACTGGCGCAGGTAACGGCCGTAGATGAGTGCGGTGTCGTGCAGCAGCATGGGTGTCCTATACGGCTACGGGGGTGGCGTCGACCGGTGCAGGGCCCCGGCCGGTGATGGCGAGGAACGTGTCCTGGAGCGAGGCGTCGGCCGAGCCGCCGTACCGCAGCTTCAGCGCGCTCGGCGTGCCCTCGGCCACGACTTCGCCCTTGTCGACGATGACCAGGCGGTCGGAGAGCGCGTCGGCCTCGTCGAGGTAGTGGGTGGTCAGGAACACGGTCGTGCCGTGCTCGTCGCGCAGTCGGCGCACCAGGTCCCACAGGTCGGCGCGGCTGCCGGGGTCGAGGCCGGTCGTCGGCTCGTCGAGGAACAGCACCTTCGGGCGGTGGGTGAGCGCCATCGCGATGTCCAGGCGGCGCCGCTGGCCGCCGGAGAGGGCGGCGCACTTGCGGTCGAGCAGCTCGGTCAGGTCCAGATCGCGGGCCAGCTCCTCGGCTGTCTCTGCGGCCTGAGCCTTCGTCAGCCGGTACAGGCGGCCCTGGGTGACCAGCTCCTCCCGCACGGTGATCTGCGGATCGACCCCGCCGGACTGCGCCACGTAGCCGCATGCCCGCCGCACCCCGGCCGGGTCCGTCGCCAGATCGCAGCCCGCGACCGTGGCCGCGCCCCCGGTGGGCGCGAGCAGCGTGGTGAGCATCCGGAGCGTGGTCGTCTTGCCGGCGCCGTTGGGTCCGAGGAAGCCGACGATCTCGCCCGGCTGGACGGTGAGGTCCACGCCCCGCACCGCCTCCACCGGGCCCTGTTTCGTCTGGAAGGTCCGGGCCAGCCCGGCCGTACTGATGATTGCCATGCGCCCAAGAAAAACAGAGTCGATGAAATTTTGCAACGACCCCAAAATTTCATCGACCACAGCGAAGCTACGATGGAGGCATGGCAGAGGGGCTCAGGGAGCGGAAGAAGCGGCAGACCCGGCAGCACATCTCGGACATCGCCACCAGGCTGTTCGTGGAGCGGGGCTTCGTGACGGTGACCATCGCCGAAGTCGCCGACGCCGCCGACGTCTCCGTCAACACCGTGTACAACTACTTCCCGGCCAAGGAGGACCTCTTCCTCGACCGCAGCAAGGGCATCGTCGAACGGCTCTCGCGGTACGTACGGGCCCGGGGCAAGGGCGAGTCGGCCGCCGCCGCCGTACTGCGCGAACTGCGCGAGGAGGTCGAGACCGTCTCGCCCAAGGTGGGCCTCATGGAGGGCTACGGCGACTTCCTTCGCGTCATCCACGAGGCGGACGCACTCAAGGCCCGGCTGTGGCGCGTTCAGCAGGAGGCGTTGGAACACCTCGAGCAGACCCTCAGGGAGGAGACGGACGCGGCCCCCGACGACCCGCTGCCCACGCTGATGGCGGGACAGATCAGCTGGGTCCAGTCCACCCTCATGGCCATGATCGGCCGCGAGATGGTCGCGGGCCGGAGGGCCGCCGAGGTGTCCCGCGAAGCCCTCGCCCTTCTCGACGACATGGAGGACCTTTTGAGCGAGAAGGTCCTCAACTACGCCGTACGAGCGGCGGAATGACCCCTGCCGGTGTGATGTCCGTCATCTGAGACGTGACGCGCATTACTAACTAGTCACACAGCCCTTCACGAGCGCTAAGGTCCGCCGGAGAGGCAGATATAAGCAGCGTGTTAAGCGGGTTAGGGGAGTCGGACTGTGGCACGGAAGCTTGCCGTCATCGGAGCCGGACTCATGGGTTCCGGTATTGCCCAGGTGTCCGCACAGGCCGGCTGGGACGTCGTCCTACGGGATGTGACCGATGAGGCGCTGACCCGTGGCACCGACGGCATCAAGGCCTCGTACGAGAAGTTCGTGAGCAAGGGGAAGCTGGACGCCGGTGCGGCCGAAGAGGCCTTGGGACGTATCACCGCGACCACCGACCTCGACGCGGTCGCCGACGCCGACATCGTCGTCGAGGCCGTCTTCGAGAAGCTGGAAGTCAAACACGAGATCTTCCGTGCGCTCGACAAGCTGGTGAAGGACGAGGCTGTACTCGCGTCCAACACCTCCGCCATCCCGATCACCAAGATCGCGGCGGCCACCGAGCGCCCGGAGCGGGTCGTCGGCGTCCACTTCTTCTCGCCGGTCCCGATGATGCAGCTGTGCGAGCTGGTGCGCGGCTACAAGACGAGTGACGAAACGCTCGCCTCGGCGCGGGAGTTCGCTGAATCCGTCGGCAAGACCTGCATCGTCGTCAACCGCGACGTGGCCGGCTTCGTCACGACCCGGCTCATCTCGGCGCTCGTCGTCGAGGCGGCGAAGCTGTACGAGTCGGGCGTGGCCACCGCCGAGGACATCGACCTCGCCTGCAAGCTGGGCTTCGGTCATGCGATGGGGCCGCTGGCCACCGCCGACCTGACGGGTGTGGACATCCTGCTGCACGCGACGAGCAACATCTACACGGAGACCCAGGACGAGAAGTTCGCCCCTCCGGAACTGATGCGCCGGATGGTCGACGCCGGCGATATCGGGCGCAAGAGCGGGCAGGGTTTTTACCCCTACTGATCTTCTGTCGTCCCCTACAGTGATCACCCTTCGGGGTGGTTTCGGTATCGGTTCGCTTACAGACGGCAACTTCTGCCCCGGTACGGCAGTCAGTCCTGGCACAAACACAGGACACGGAAAAGCACGAAAGACGCTGAACACGAAACGCACTCTCGGGGAGCGCATATGCACATCAAGGGCGACCACGCCGAGCTGGTCGTCGGGGGCCGCCTCGACGTCGTCAGCGCGGCGGACGCCCGTACGGTCCTGCACTCGGCCGTCGACGACGGAGCCGGTGACCTGGTGCTCGACCTGTCAGAGCTGGACTCCTGGGACGCCACCGGACTCGGTGTCATCATGGGGGCCCACCGGCGGGCGGGGCGGTGCGGCCGGAGGCTTGTGCTGCGCGGCGTTCCGCCGCAGATGCAACGCTTGTTGGTGGCGACCCGGCTGCACCGGATCCTGGCGGTCGAGGGCGGCATCGGAGTCGAGTCGCTGCCCCGGGTGTGAGACCCGGACCGCCGCCTCCAGAAGGAACGTACCGCCGCTTACTCAAACCGGCTTTCTCAAGGAACCGGACCGCCGTCTCCTGCATGAAAAGCACAGCGCGCACAATCCTCATGAAGCTGTGACGTCTCGGACGGCGCCGTACCCCGTCTGTTCGTAGATACTGTGCGAAGGTTTAGGGTTCGGCTGCCCGCTACCCTCACTAACCCGTGAGCGGGCACCGGACCAGAAGCGACAGCGCAGTGTGCAGCAGGCCGGGGGGCTCGGCACACAACGCTTTTGGGGGGCTTGGACCTATGGACCCGACGAACAACCGAGGACCCGAAGAGCACGGCCGTGATGATGGGGGAGGCCGTACGCCTCGTCAGCGCCCGCCGCGCGATCCGCTCACGCAGGCTCTCGGACCGGGAAACGCCCAGCACACACCGGCACTGGCGCGCACCGTACAGCTCGTGTCGGGCGACTACCTGCTCACCGTCAATCCCGTCGACGGCAGCGAGATAGAGCTCTGCCCGCCGGGCGAGCGGCCGGGCCGACCGGTCAAGTACACGCCCGCCGAGCGCGCCGAGCTGGCGCGCGCCGCGCGGCCGCCCGTACCACCGGGGCATGTGCAACCCAGGCTGCCGCTCCTGGAGCGCCAGGAGGAGCGTGAGCGGCTCGTACGCCTGCTTGCGCGCGGGCGCTCCGTACGGCTCACCGGGCCTTCGGGATCGGGCCGTACGGCGCTCCTGGACGCCGTCGCGGACGACTGCGCGGACCTCGCGCCCGACGGCGTCGTACTTCTCAGCGGATACCGCCGCACGGTGAGCGATCTGCTGCACGACCTCTTCGCGGCCGTCTACAGCGCGCCGCTGTACCGGCCGGAACCGGACGAACTGCTCGCGCTCGTCCGTGAGATCGGCGCGGTCGTCGTCCTCGACGACATCGAGTTCGGCGGCAGCGCGCTCGACGAGCTGCTCGACGCGACGCCCGAGTGCGCCTTCCTGATCTCCGCGACGCCCGAGGTCGCCTCGCCGTCCGCCGACTCCCTCCTCGAAGAGGTGTTCCTCGGCGGCCTCGGCCGGGCCGGCGGGCTCGAACTGCTCGAGCGTGCCGTGGGCCGCGTACTGACCGAGGACGAGGCGAACTGGGCGGGCGACCTCTGGTTCGAGTCCGAGGGACGGCCGCTGCGCTTCGTGCAGGCCGGTGCGCTGCTGCGGCAGCGCGACCAGCTGCGCGCCGACCCGAACGCCTTCGACGAGTTCGGCTACTACGAGGACGCGCCCGTGGACGCGCCCTTCGACGCCGAGGACCTCCAGGACGTACCGCTGCCCTCGCTCGCCGACGGCGCCGCGCCCGCCGCGCTGCTCGCCTCCCGGCTCAGCGAATCGGCGCGCGCCACGCTGCGGTTCGCCGTCGCGCTGGGCGGCGAGGTGCCGCACCAGGCGCATCTGCCGGCGCTGGTGGGGGACACGCACGCGGACGCCGCGCTCGCGGAGCTGGTCGGCTGCGCGCTCGTCACGCCGGTCGGCTCGCACTACCGGCTCGCGGCGGGCGTACACACCCAGCTGGTGGGCGTCGGGTACGCGTCGGACGCGGAGGACCGGGCGAATACCGCTGCCCAGCACTACGCCTGGTGGGCCGGGCATCCTTCGGTCACCCCGGAGCGGGTCGCCGCCGAGGCGGACGCCGTGCTCGCGGCGCTCAACGCGCTGGTGTCGGTCGCCGAGCCGCCGGTGGACGGCGAGGAGGAGAGCGCCGCCGTGGGGCTGGCCCGGGCGGTCGCGCCCGCGTTCGCCGCGGGGCTTGACTGGGGTTCATGGGAGCGCACCCTCAGGGCCGGCGCCGAGGTGGCCAGGATCGCCGGTGAGGTCTCCGAACAGGCCTATTTCCACCATGAGTTGGGCATACTCGCGCTCTGCGGCGGACAGTACGACCGGGCTCGCGCCGAGCTGGAGGCCTCCACCGGGCTGCGCGGCGCCGTCGCCGACAAGCGCGGCATGGTCGCAGGCCGCCGCGCCCTCGCGCTGGTCGACGACCGTACCGGTGTCACGCCGGCGGCCGGGTTCGGGGCGACCACGGGCGAGGAGGTGCCCGACGCGCGGCACGAGGAGTCGGCGTCGCCCCCCGGTGGCGTACCGGCAGCGTTCTCGGCCCTCTCGCCGCCCACGCCGCCCCAGCTCTCGACGGTCGTCACGCACCGGACCGGGCCCCCGGCGTCGCACAGGACCAGTGGCGTCAAGCGGCTGGTGCACGGCACCCGGCGCAATCTGGTGGCCGCGAGCGCGGGCGCGCTCCTCGTCGCCGTGCTCGGCACGGTAGTGACGCTCGGCGCGACCTCGGACGGCGAGGACCCGCCCCCGTCGGAGAGGGTCGGCGTCAACCCGTCGGCCAGTCCGGGGGAGAACGACGGCGGGCTCGGTGCGGACCAGCCGGTGAAGGACGACGCCGACGACTCCGACTCCACGAGCCGTCCGACGGCCCCGGACCCGGGTGAGGACGGCATCGTGGGCACCGCGGACGATCCGACGCCGACGTCGAGCAAGGAGCCGTCGGACGATCCGACCGGGTCGAAGGACCCGAGCGACCCGACCAAATCTCCGACGAAGCCGCCCACGACCAAGCCGCCGACCGACGATCCGACCCGTCCGCCCACGGACGATCCGACGGACCCGCCGACCGACGATCCGACCGATCCGCCCACGGACGATCCGACGGACCCGCCGACCGACGACCCGACCGATCCGCCCACCGACGACCCGACGGACGACCCCCCGCCGCCGGAGGACTCGAGCTCGGCCAGCGGCCCCGCGCCGGACCTGCCCAGCACACCGGTGTCCAGCCCGGCCGAGACCACCAGCTCCGCGAGCACTCCGGCGGACAGCGACGAGCAGACGGTGATCTGACAGCCGCGTACGACACGGCAGTTGTACGGCACGACAGAGGGCCGGGTCCGCTTCACACGGACCCGGCCCTCTGCCGTCGTAACCGTCAGAACGTCCCGGCTGTCAGAACAACCGCAGCTTGTCGTCCTCGATGCCCCGCAGCGCGTCGTAGTCGAGGACCGTGCAGCCGATGCCGCGGTCGGTCGCGAGGACGCGGGCCTGCGGCTTGATCTCCTGGGCCGCGAAGATGCCGCGTACCGGCGCGAGATGCGGGTCGCGGTTCAACAGCTCCAGATAGCGCGTGAGTTGCTCCACGCCGTCGATCTCGCCGCGTCGCTTGATCTCCACGGCGACGGTCTGTCCCTCGGCGTCCCGGCAGAGGATGTCGACCGGGCCGATGGCCGTCATGTACTCGCGGCGGATCAGCGAATAGCCCTCGCCGAGGGTCTCGATGCGGTCGGCGAGCAGTTCCTGGAGGTGCGCTTCCACGCCATCCTTGATCAGGCCCGGGTCCACGCCGAGTTCGTGCGAGGAGTCGTGGAGAACCTCCTCCATCGTGATGATGAGCTTCTCGCCCGCCTTGTTGGTGACGGTCCAGACGCCAGCTGTGCCCTCGGCGTCTCCGGCCCCCTCTTTCAACGTGCAGGGCGGAGACATCCAGTTGAGGGGCTTGTAGGCCCGGTCGTCCGCATGAATCGAGACGCTGCCGTCCGCCTTCACGAGGATCAGGCGGGGCGCCGACGGGAGGTGGGCGGTGAGCCGGCCGGCGTAGTCGACGGAGCAGCGGGCAATGACGAGACGCATGGTCGGCAACGCTACTCGACGGGCGGTGGTGGACGCGATTCGCCCATCGTCAACGACTCTTGCCTATGGCACATGCTGTTCGAAAGTGGCCGATTGTGTGCACATTGGTGCCCTGCTGTGTTCCACATGTCCTGGTGCGATCAAGAACAGTTGCCTACCGTATGAACGGGAGGTCGTGGTGCGCGTACGCAGCGTGTCCGTTGTCGGTGTGTCCGTTGTCGCGGTCTCCCTCCCTGTCCGTCAACCCCCTCTGTCGGGAGGGGGTGCGAGAGGAGAACCCATGTCGCTGGACGTCTCACCGGCCCTACTCGAACAGGCCGAGCGAGGCGAGGTCGACGAAGCGGAATTCGTCGACTGCGTCCGGACTTCCCTGCCTTACGCATGGGAGATGATCAGCTCCCTGGTGGCCCAACTGAAGGTGGACGGCGGAAAGTTCGCCGACAACCAGACGCCGCCGCCGGACGAGCAGGCACGGGGCCAGTTGCTGCGAGCGCTCGCGAGTGACGCGATACGCGGCGCTCTGCAGCGGCACTTCGGAGTGCGGCTGGCCTTCCAGAACTGCCATCGGGTGGCGGTGTTCCCGCTGGACGAGTCGGTTGATGACACGCTGGCCCGCTTCACCTCGGTGCGCAGTCAACTGCTGAACCAGTCACCGGAGTTCCGGGACTGCTGAGGCAGCGATGCCGCAGGCTTGCCGCCCCGTATGCGGGAGGTGCATTTGCATGGGGCGGCAAGCTCCCCGCGAGGCAGGCGCGTTGACCGCGCCTCCTCCGCCGCCGGCCCGGGCACACCAGCGGCCCGCTCACCCCGGCACCAGACCCGCTCACCGCAGCCGTGGCAACACCTCTGCCCCCAGCCGCCGTACGTTCTCCTCCGTCGCCGCCAGGTCACCCGAGCCCTCCACCAGGAGCGCGAAGCGGGTGATGCCCGTACGCTCCGAGGTCGCCGCCAGCCGGTCGGCGCACAGTTGGGGCGTGCCCACCGGGTGCAGACCGCAGAGCAGTTCGGTGTACGCCAGCGGGTCCCGCATCGCGCGGGCGCGGCCGTCCACCGTCACATGGGCCTCAAGACCCTGCCTCAGCCAGCCCGGCATCGCCTTGACGAGCGTCTCGACCGCGTCGGTGCGGCGGTCCGCGATCTGCGCGAGGCCGGCCGATACATGGGCCGCGCCCGCGATCTCCTCGGGGGAGCGGCCCGCGGCCCTGGCGTACGAACGCCACAGCGCGACCATCTCCGCCTTCTCCTCGTCGCCGACATGCATCCCGAGCAGCATCGGCAGACCGCGCTCGGCGGCCAGCCGGACGCTCGCCGCAGAGGTGCAGGCGACGACGACCTCCGGACCCTCGGCGCCCGTCAGGTCCTCCGACGGCCTCGGTACGACGGGGACTTCACGGAAGGCATAGCGCTCGCCCGCACTCGAGACGGACGGTTCGCGCAGCCAGCGCACCAGCAGATCGAGTGATTCCGGGAACCCCTTCTCGTACGCCTCGAGACCCGATCCGAAGACCTCCAGATCGACCCATGGGCCACCGCGCCCCACGCCGAGCATGAAGCGTCCGCCGGACGTCACATGCAGCAGCGCGGCCTGCTCGCCGAGCGCCACGGGGTGCGCGGTGGGGAGCACGCTGACCGCCGTGCCGACCTTGATACGGCGGGTGCGGCCGAGCAGCAGCGCGGCGAGCGTGATGGCCGACGGGCACGTCCCGTACGGCACGAAATGATGCTCGGCCAGCCAGACCGCGTCGAGCCCCGCTTCCTCGGCGACCTCCGCCGACCGCACCGCGCGGTGCAGCGCCTCCCCCTGGCCCTGTCCCGGAAACTGGGCCGCCAGTACAAAACTTCCTATGCGCATCGCACTCCTGTCCTCCTTGGCGCCGAGGCGGCTCCCCGATCCGCATAACTGTCTGACACGTGCCAAAGACACGGCTTGGCGGGGGGATTGGCGGATTGTCTGCAGAATGAGCCGGTCACGCCGGAGTCTGTGGGGATTGTGGGGTAGATGTACCCACGGCTGCGCCACGTAGGCTGGATGCGGCCCGTGTTCCCTGTAAAGCCCGTGAGGTGTCCTGTGTCCCCGCGCCGCAATCGTCCCAAGGGCGGCCCCAACGTGTCCGCGGATCAGGGCGACCGGTCCGGCCGCTACGGCGGCTGGCAGACCACGGAGAGCTGGCAGGGCGAGGCATGGAGCGTACGTCATGTGGCGGGCGCGAGTGCCGAGGGCAAGAGCTATCGCTGCCCGGGCTGCGAGCAGTTGATCCCCTCAGCGGTCCCGCACGTGGTGGCCTGGCCGGAGCACGCGGGCGTGGACGACCGCCGCCACTGGCACAAGGCCTGCTGGAACGCGAAGGACCGCCGCACCACTCGGGTGCAGCGGTCCCGCAACGCGCCACGTTTCTAAGGCCCCTTGGGCCCCTCGGGTTTTTTGCTGATACGGCTCACACGTCGCGCTTCTCCAGCAGGAGGTAGGTGCCGGCGAACGCGACGGCCGTCAGGCCCAGCATGATCCACAGCGGGTCCCAGCCGGACGGGCCGGCGGAGCCGAGCTCCGCGCTGTAGAAGACACCGAGCTGGCTCGGGATCGAGTAGTTGAGGAGGAACTCCTGCACGTCCCTCAGCGCCTCCGCGAACATGAAGATCGCGATGACCAGTGGTGCGAGGAACACGCCGAGCATGATGGTGATCCCGCCCGCCGAGTGCCGGATCAGCGAGCCCATCAGCAGTGACAGCAGTCCGAACAGCGCGAGGAAGAGGCTGACGCCGACCGTCGCTTTGAACCACTCCGCACCGGTCGGGTCCGCGGCGTTGTTGTCGCTGAGGATCGCCACCTGAAGGAAGGCGACGAGCGCGGTGGCCACGAGGGTGACCGTGAAGGCGAGCACGAAGAACACGATCGCCTTCGCGGCCAGCACCCGGCCGCGGCTCGGGCACGCGGTCATCGTGGTCCGGATCATCCCCGTGCCGTACTCGGAGGCGGTGGTCAGCACGCCGAGCGTGATGAGGCAGACGCTGCCGAGCATCACGCCGAACAGGCCGAGGCTCAGCGGGGACTCGCCCTCCAGGTTCATGTTCGCGGAGGCGGCGATGATGGCGAAGAGCAGGCCGAGACCTATCACGAGGAGGACGAAGACGCCCAGCGTCCACATCGTCGAGCGGACCGACTTGATCTTCGTCCACTCGGAGGCCAGCGCGTGCCCGAGGTGGGTGCGCACGATCGGGATGGGTGAGGTGTACGAAGAGCCGGGCGCCGCCTGCCAGTTGGGCGCGGCCTGCTGCATGGAGGGCTGGGGCGTACTCATCGGGCGTCCTCGGGCTTGGTCATGTCAGGAGCGGCGTGCTGCGCGGGTGCGGCCTGGGCGTACGGGTTGGGCTCGCCGGGGCCGCCGGGCGCGGCCGGTGCCCCGTACGGGCCCGCGGGCTGTCCCTGCGGCATCGCGAACGGCTGACCGCCCTGCTGGGGCGGCGGCGGGGCGTACCAGCCCGGCTGGCCCTGCCCGGGCACCGGCATCTGCACCGGCGGCATGGCACCCGGCGGCAGCTCCTGCTGGAGGCCCGCACGCTGGTCGCTGGTCGAGCGGTAGTCGACGGCGCCCTGCGTCATCCGCATGTACGCCTCCTCCAGCGAGGCCTGGTGCGGCGACAGCTCCCACAGGCGTACGTCGGCGTCGTGCGCGAGGTCGCTGATGCGGGGCAGCGGCAGTCCGGTCACCCGCAGCGCGCCGTCCTGCTCGGGCAGTACCTGGCCGCCCGCCTCGGTCAGCGCGGACGTCAGCTTCTCGCGCTGCTGCGGCTCGGTGTCGGGCGTCCGTACGCGCGCGAAGTCCGCGGAGTTGGCGGAGATGAAGTCCCTGATGCTCATGTCGGCGAGCAGTTGCCCGCGCCCGATCACGATGAGGTGGTCGGCGGTCACCGCCATCTCACTCATGAGGTGGGACGACACGAAGACCGTACGGCCTTCCGCCGCAAGGGACTTCATGAGATTGCGCACCCACAGGATGCCCTCGGGGTCGAGGCCGTTGATGGGCTCGTCGAAGAGCAGCACCTGAGGGTCGCCGAGCAGCGCGGCGGCGATGCCCAGGCGCTGGCCCATGCCGAGCGAGAAGCCCTTGGAGCGCTTCTTCGCCACGTCCTGGAGACCGACGACACCGAGCACCTCGTCCACACGGCGGGCCGGGATGCCCGACAGCTGCGCCAGGCACAGCAGGTGGTTGCGCGCGTGCCGGCCGCCGTGCACGGCCTTGGCGTCGAGCAGCGCGCCGACTTGGCGGGGGGCGTTGGGCAGCCTCCGATAGGGATAGCCGCCGATCGTCACCTGCCCCGCGGTGGGGTTGTCCAGGCCGAGGA
Source organism: Streptomyces pseudoechinosporeus (assembly GCF_054783935.1). Classification (NCBI taxonomy): domain Bacteria; kingdom Bacillati; phylum Actinomycetota; class Actinomycetes; order Kitasatosporales; family Streptomycetaceae; genus Streptomyces; species Streptomyces pseudoechinosporeus. The sequence goes on along the minus strand of NZ_BAAGPS010000003.1, from coordinate 217,970 downwards.
TCATCCGCATCGTCGTCGACTTGCCCGAGCCGTTGGGCCCGAGGAAGCCGGTGACGGCACCTGGCCTCACCTGGAAGGAAAGGTTGTACACGGCCGTCTTGGCGCCATAGCGCTTCGTCAGGCCGACTGCCTCGATCATTCTCCGCACCCATCGACAGGTTCAGGACGTCAGGTTCAGGACGTCGGGGCGCACGCCCCCCGTAAGGGTTAGGAGGATAACGGGGAGCTGACGGTTCCCATCAAGTGTGAGTAAAACCCGCTGCTCCCGCGGGCGCCTTCCCGAGGTCTAAGCGACCTTGGTGAAGTCCGGTGCGGTACCCGCGCCCACTTGAGGGGCCGCAGGCCCCGATAGGGGCGCGGGGCGGTGTTGATATGCGGCTCCGCCGCGTGGGCGCGACCAGCCCCCACCGGCCCGCAGCCGAATCACTGCACCTCCAGCGGAGCGCTTACGCGTCCCGCTTCTTGATCACGGCGTACGCGCCCAGGAGCGCGGCGACGACCCAGAGCACCATGATGCCAAGGCCGCCCCAGGGCCCGTACGGAGTGTCGTCCTGGACCGGCGGAACCACCTGCATGATCTTGTTGCCGGCCTGGTCGGGCAGGAACTGGCCGATCTTCTCGGTCGCCGAGACGGCGGTCAGGATCCCGGAGATCAGGAAGAAGAACGGCATCAGGATGCCGAGTGACAGCATCGGGCCGCGCAGCATCGTCGCGACGGCCATCGAGAACACGGCGATGAGCGTCATATAGAGGCCGCCGCCGATGACCGCGCGCAGCACGCCCTCGTCGCCGATCGACGCACTGTGCTCGCCGAGCGTGGCCTGCCCGACGAAGAAGGCGAGGAAGCTGGTGGCGAGGCCGACGACGAACGCGAGCCCGGTCGCCACCGCGATCTTGCCGAACAGGAAGGTGCCGCGCTGCGGGACGGCCGCGAGCGAGGTGCGGATCATGCCGGTGCTGTACTCGTTCGAGACGACGAGCACGCCGAACACGATCATCGCCAGCTGGCCCAGGCTCATGCCCGCGAAGCTGGTGTAGGTCGGGTCGAAGGAGAGCTGGTCCCGCGTGCTCATGGAGTCCCACTCGTTCCTGGACAGGAGCGAGATCAGCATGCCTAGGGCGACGGTGACAACGGCGGCGAGACTCAGTGTCCACACTGTGGACGCCACGGAGCGGATCTTGGTCCACTCGGACCTGACGACCTGGGTCGTGGCCATGCTTCAGCCCTTCTTCCAGCCGGTGTGCGGCATGCCGCCCTGCGCGTGGTATTCCACCGACCCGGCCGTCAGCCGCATGAACGCCTCCTCCAGGGACGCCTGTTGAGGACTCAGCTCATGCAGCACGATCTGGTGCTCGGCGGCCAGCTCGCCGATGCGCTCCGCTTTGCCGCCGTCCACCTCCAGCGTCCCGCCGCCCGCCCGGAAGGCCTTGATTCCGGCCTCGTCGAGCACGTCGAGCAGCCGTTCCGGCTGTGGGGTGCGGATACGGACGTACAAGTGTGAGTTGTGCTGGATGAAGTCGGCCATGGAGGTGTCGGCGAGCAGCCGGCCCTGGCCGATGACGACGAGGTGGTCGGCGGTCAGCGCCATCTCGCTCATCAGGTGGGAGGAGACGAAGACCGTACGGCCCTGTGCGGCAAGGGATTTCATCAGGTTCCGGATCCAGTGGATGCCCTCGGGATCGAGCCCGTTGACCGGCTCGTCGAACATCAGGATCCGCGGATCGCCGAGCAGTGCCCCCGCGATACCGAGCCGCTGCCCCATCCCGAGCGAGAACCCCTTCGCCTTCTTGCGGGCCACCGCCGTCAGGCCCACCGTGTGCAGGACCTCGTACACCCGGCTCTTGGGGATGCCGTTGCTCTGTGCGAGGCACAGCAGATGATGGAAGGCGCTGCGTCCGCCGTGCACGCCCTTGGCGTCGAGAAGGGCGCCGATGTGCTTCAGCGGGTCCCGCAGGCTCTCGTAACGCCGCCCGTCGATCCGTACGTCCCCCGCGGTCGGCCGGTCGAGCCCGAGCATCATCCGCATCGTCGTGGACTTCCCGGCCCCGTTGGGCCCCAGAAACCCCGTGACGACCCCGGGCCGCACCTTGAACGTCAGCCGATCCACGGCCAACTTCGCGCCGTACCGCTTGGTCAGCCCTTCGACTTCGATCATGCGGCAACGCTAAAACGGGACAAAGCCCTCTGCCACTTCAGTGGCAGAGGGCTTTGTCTCTGGGGGTGCGCCCCGTAAGCCGAACTTACCGAGACTGCTGAGCCGGAACTCCACGAGAGATCGGCTCGTCCTGCTCCGGCGAGCCCGCGGCAGCGACTGCGGCGCCCGTGAGCGTCGCCAGCATCTCGCGAACGTTCGTCAGCTGAGCGTTGATCGAGTCGCGGCGGTTCGTCAGAGCCGCAAGCTCCCGCTCGGATTCCGAACGGATCCGGTCCGCCTTGGCGTTCGCGTCGGCCACGATGTCCTCGGCCTGGCGCTGAGCCGTCTCGACCGTCTGGCGGGCACGGCGCTCCGCGTCCGTACGCAGCTTCTCCGCCTCCAGGCGCAGCTGCTCCGCGCGGTGCTCGATCTCCGCGAGGCGCTTCTCGGCCTTGGCCTGACGCGAGGCCAGGTCGCGCTCGGACTGCTCGCGGCGCTTGGCGAGGTTCGTCTCGAAGTCGGCGGCGGCCTGCGCGGCCTTGGCGCGGGTCTCCTCGAAGAGGGCGTCCGCCTCCTCGCGCTTGGACGCCGCGTCCTTCTGGGCGTCGGCACGCAGCTGCGAGGCGTCGCTCTTGGCCTTCTCGACGATCCGGACGCCCTCGTCCTCCGCCTTGGCCTTGCGGTCGGCGGAGAACGCCTCGGCGTCGTTGCGCACCTGCTGGGCGGCGGACTCGGCGAGCTCGCGGTGCTGCTCGGCCGCGCGACGGGCCTCCTCGCGCAGATCCTTCGCCTCCTCCTCGGCGAGGCGGAGGATCTTCTCGACGCGCGCGCCGAGACCCGCGTACGACGGCTCGGCGTCGTTCACCTGGGCCTGGGCGTTCTGCGTCTCGAGGTGGAGTTCCTCGATGCGCTTTTCCAGGGCGGTGATACGGGCCAGAGCGCTGTCACGGTCGGAGACGAGCTTCGAGATGCGTTCGTCCACCTGAGCGCGGTCGTACCCACGCCGCACAAGCTCGAAGCCGTAGGGGGAAGTGTCGCTCATGGGGTTCCTGTCGAATGAGACCGGTGAGGTGATAGGTGGAATCCTAGGGGTCAAGGCGGCGCGTCATCGAGCAGAAGACAGACTTGGTATGGAGAATGACGCCCTTTTTGTTGGCTAACGGCCGGAGCGCTTCCAGGACACGGCACCGAGGGCCCTCGCGTGAGTACGAAACCGGCCGTTTTGGCTAGCTTTCCGAGGACTTGCCACCCGAACGGGTCGCACCGGCCGCCGCGCCCGCCTTGACGCCCGTGTCCTTGCCGCTCGCCGGGGCCTCGAAGGACTCCAACGCCTCGAGGACGTCCTGGACACGGGAGATCTCGGCGTTGATGTCCTCGCGGCGGCGGACCAGCACCTCGAGCTCGCGCTTGCCCTCCTCGACCATGCGCTTCGCATCGCGCTCGGCGTCGGAGCGGATCTGCTCGGCCTCGGCGATGAGCGCGGACTTCTTCTGCTCGGCCTCCTTGAGGAGCCCCTCGGCCTTGCGTACGGCGGCGATACGGACCTTGCCCGCCTCGGAGTTGGCCTCCGAGACCAGGTCCTTGGCCTTCGCCTCCGCCTCCTTCAGCTGGTCCTCGGCGGCCTTCACCAGCGCGTCGCACCGCTCGCCGGCCGACCTCATCGCCTCGGCGGACTCACGGCGGGCCCGCTCGTGCAGCTCCTCGATCTCGCCGGTGATCCGGTCGCGCAGCTCCTCCGCGCGCTGCCGGATCGCCGTGGCGTCCCGGCGGGCGCCGACCAGCAGCTCGTCCGCGTCCGTACGGGCCCGCTCCACATACGAGTTGCCCTCGACGGTCGCCTCGGAGACCAGCCGCTCCGCTTCGTTGCGGGCCGCGCCCACCATCGTGTCGGCCTGTGTCTCGGCGTCCGCCGTCGTCTTCTGCGCGGACCGCCGGGCCTCGGAGGTCAGCTTCTCCGCCTCGGCCGACGACTCCCGGATGAGCTTGTCGGCCTGCTCGGCCGCCTCGGAACGCCGCTTGTTGGCCTCCTTGCGGGCCTCGTCCAGCGTGCGGTCGGCCTCGTCGCGGGCCTGAGCCGTGACCCGCTCCGCCTCCGCCTCCGCCTCGGCCCTGAACCGCTGCGCCTCGCTGCGCATCCGCTCGGCGTGCTGCCGCGCGGAGCCGACCGTCTCGGCGGCCTCGGCGCGCAGTCGCTCGGCGTCGCCCGTCGCGTCCGAGATCAGCTTCTCGGCCTTCGCCACGGATTCGGCGCGTACTCGCTCCGCCTCCGTGTTCGTCTCCGAGCTGAGCCGCTCCGCCTCGGAGGTCGCCTCGTTGATGAGGTTGTCCGCCTGCGTCGCCGCGTCCGAGCGGAGCCGGTTCGCGTCCTCCCGGGCCTCCGAGCGGAGCCGGTCGGACTCGCTGATCGCCTCCGAAACCGTGCGCTCCGCAAGGGACTTGGCGGCCTCCGCCTCCTCCCGCGCCTCGCGCCTGAGTCGGTTGCCGTCCTCGGCGGCCCGCTCCCGCTCCGCGTAGGCGTCGGCGCGGACCCGGTCCGCCTCCTCCTGCGCCTCCGTGCGCGTACGCTCCGCCACGTGCTCGGCGGCGCTGCGCAGGCCCGCGATCTCGTCCTGCGCCTGCTCGTGCAGCCCGGCCACGGAGTCCCGTACCTGCTGCGCGGTCTGCTCGGCGGCCGACACCATCTCCGTGGCGCGCCGGTCGGCGTCCTCGAGCAGCCGCAGGGCCTCGGCCTGGGCCTCCTCCACGCGGTTGCGCGCCGAGGCCAGCAGCTCCTCGCTCTGCACGCGGGCCCGCTCCCGCTCCTGGTCGGCCTCCTCGCGCGCGGTCCCGAGGTACTGGTCGGCCTCGCGGCGACGCCGGGCGGCCTCCTCCTGGGCGGCGGCCAGCGTCTCGGCGCCCTCGGCCGCCAGTCGCTCGGCGGCGGTCTGCGCCTCCGCCCGGACCCGGTCGGCCGAGTCCTGAGCCTCCGACTTCATCCGCTCGGCCTCGGTGGCGGCCTCCGAACGCAGTCGTACGGCGATGGCCTCGCCCTCGGCCCGCGAGGCGGAGGCATCGGAGGCGGCCTCGTTGCGCAGCCGCTCGGCCTCGGCCTCGGCCTGTGCCTGGAGCGTACGAATCCGCTCGGCGGACACCGCGCGCAGCCGGTCCGCCTCCTCGACGGCCTCGCGGCGGATCCGCTCCGCCTCCGCGCGGGCGTCGCTCAGGGCCTCCTCGGCGGCGGCCAGACGCTCCTCGGCCTCCGTGTGCAGCCGGGTCAGCTCCTCGGCGGCCTCGGTCTGCCGGGCGGCGACGGCGCGCTCGGTCTCCTCGCGCAGTTCCAGCGCGGCCCGCTCGGCCTCCTCCTTGATGGTCTCGGACAGCTCGACGGCCTCCGCGCGATTGCGCTCGGCCTCGTCGCGGGTGCGTTGCAGGGTGTCCTCGGCCTGGCGGCGCAGCGCGGTGGCGCGCTCGATGGCCTCGGTACGCAGCCGCTGGCTCTCCGTCGTCGCGTTCGAGCGCAGCTCGTCCGCGTCGGCCTTCGCCTTGGAGAGCAGTTCCTCGGCGGTCCTGGCCGCCTCCTCGATCTGCTGGACGGCCTCACGCCGTGCCTCGGCGCGGATCCGCTCACCCTCGCCGACCGCGTCGGCCCGCAGGGCCTCGGCCTCGCCGCGCAGCCGGCGCGCCTCCTCCTGCAGCTCGACCGTCTTGGCGCGGTACTCCTTGGTGTCGTCCTTCGCCGCGCCCTTGAGCTCCTCGGCGATGTCGTGCGCCTCGGCCCGCAGCCGGTCCGCCTCGGCCTCCGCCTCGCGGCGGATCCGCTCGGCCTCCTCGGCCGCCGCCTTGGTGGTCTGCTTGGCATCCTCCGACGCCTTGTTCAGGACGTCCTCGGCCGTACGCGCGGCTGACGACAGCTGCGAGGCGGTCTCCTCCGCGGTGGCGCTACGGGCCGTCTCGGCGGCCTCCGCGAGGATCTTCTCCGCCTCCAGGCGGGCGTCGGCGACGACCTGCTCGGCATCCGCCTTGGTGGTCTCCGCCTCCTTGGTGGCCTCGCTGACCAGCCGGGCGACCTGCTCCTTGGCCGTACGCGTGCGCTGCTCGTTCGCGGACTCGGCGCCGGCCAGGGCCTTGGCCGCGGCCTCCTTCGCCTCCGCGAGGACCTTGTCGGCCTCGGCCTGCGCCTCGCGCAGCTTCGACTCGGCCTCCGCCATCCGCTGCTCGGCGGCCCGGCTCAGCTCGGTGGCCTGACGGCGGGCCGACTCCGACTCGGTCGTCGTGGAGCTGCGCAGCTGCTCGGCGTGGTCGGTGGCCTCCTGCGCCTGGTTGGACGCGGCGTTCAGCAGGCGCTCGGCGTCCGTACGGGCCCGGCGCAGCAGCGCCTCGGTCTCCGCGCGGGCGGCCTCGGCATCGGCCTCCAGACGCTGCCGGGCCTCGGCGGCGACCCGCTCGGCCTCCGCGCGGGCGGCGGCCAGGGCCTGCTCGGCCTCGGCGCGGGACTCGTCCAGGAGCCGGCGGGCCTGCTGCTCACTGCGGGCGCGCAGCTGCTCGGCCCAGGCGACGTTCTCGTTGACGTGCGTCTCGACGGTCTGGCGGCGCTCGGCCAGTTCCTGGTCGAGCTTCTGGCGCCGGGCCACCGCCTCGGAGTGCAGCTCCGCCTGGAGGCGGGCGGCCTGCTCGGCGTGCTCCTGGAGGATCCGCTGGGTCTGCGCGCGGGCCTGGCTCAGCTCCCGCTCCGCGTCCATGCGCAGCTGGTCGGCCTGGATCTGCGCGTTACGCAGCATCTGCTCGGCCTGGTAGCCGATGTCGGCGCTGTCGAAGGCAGGGCGGGACGCGAGATTGCGCCGCGCCTCGTGCAGCTTGGCGCGCAGCACCTCGACCTGATAGCCGAGGTCCTCGGCGTGCTGGACGGCCTTCTCCCGCTCGGTCTTCAGCCGCTCCATCTCGGCCTCGAACCGAGAGAGGTGGTCGACGTCAGCCGCCGGCTCTCGCTCCTGGCGTTCGTAGCCCCGCACTGCGCGGTCCCATCCGTCCCCTGGTCGCAAGTCTCTCCAAACGAGCACCGTCCATCCGCCGAACGGGGCCCCCGGGGAATGGTGTCAGATCAACGGCGGAGCATGGGCTGCTGCCCCGACGCTCGCCCCCGAAACCCGGACCCCGGCTACGGCCGCCCTCCCGGAGCGACGACCGCCCCCAACCCTACCGGGCCCGATCGACCCGGGGGCCTGGCCAACCGGCTTTTCCGGCTGGGGGGTCCGGGGTCCGAGGCACAGTGGCCGACGGAAAGTCCCCAGACCATGCAGTACGGACGTCAGTGCCCGGTCGACTCAACGCCCGCCGCATCAGTGGACCCGGCGGGCGCGGAGGTGACCAGCTCCGTCAGTACGCCATGGCAGTCCTTGGGGTGCAGGAAGGTGATGCACGACCCCATCGACCCCCTGCGCGGCTCCTCATACAGCACGCGTACGCCCTTGTCCTTGATGTCGGCCGCCTCCGCGTCGACGTCCGCCGTGCCGAAGGCGATGTGATGCACGCCCTCACCGTTCTTGGCCAGCCACTTCGCGACGGTGGAGTCCTCGCGGGTCGGCTCCAGGAGCTGGAGGTAGGAGGCGCCGCCGTCGGAGGTCTCGTTGATCTTGAGCATGGCCTCGCGTACGCCCTGCTCTTCGTTGACCTCGGAGTGGAAGACCTCGAAGCCGTACGTGGCACGGTAGAACTCGACGGTCTTGTCCAGGTCGAAACAGGCGATCCCGATGTGGTCGATTCGCGTCAGCATGCTGTTAGTGCAGCGCGCCGCACGCGGTTACGCAACGTGCGCGCGATCACACGCCCTGCCGGATGACGGGTCGGCTACCGCTCAGTACATTTTAGTAAACCCTCGTTCACTCCTCAGCTGTGCAAGCTGGAAGGGGATCGCTCCTCATGACTGGAACGAACAGCACCACCTCCGTGATCGTCGCGGGTGCCCGCACCCCGATGGGACGGCTGCTCGGCTCCCTGAAGTCCTTCTCGGGAGCCGACCTCGGTGGATTCGCGATCAAGGCCGCCCTGGACCGTGCGGGGATCAGTGGCGACCAGGTGCAGTACGTGATCATGGGCCAGGTTCTGCAGGCCGGGGCGGGGCAGATCCCGGCGCGCCAGGCCGCGGTCAAGGCCGGCATTCCGATGAACGTCCCGGCGCTCACCGTCAACAAGGTCTGCCTCTCGGGCCTGGACGCGATCGCGCTCGCGGACCAGCTGATCCGGGCGGGTGAGTTCGACGTGATCGTGGCCGGCGGCCAGGAGTCCATGACGAACGCGCCGCATCTGCTGCCGAAGTCCCGCGAGGGCTTCAAGTACGGCGCGATCGAGATGCTCGACGCGATGGCGTACGACGGTCTGACGGACGCCTTCGAGAACATCGCCATGGGCGAGTCGACCGAAAAGCACAACACCCGCCTGGGCATCGCCCGTCCGAAGCAGGACGAGATCGCCGCCCTCTCGCACCAGCGGGCCGCCGCCGCCCAGAAGAACGGCGTCTTCGACGCCGAGATCACCCCCGTCGAGATTCCGCAGCGCAAGGGCGACCCCGTCGTCTTCAGCAAGGACGAGGGCATCCGCGGCGAGACGACCGCCGAGTCGCTGGGCAAGCTGCGCCCTGCGTTCACCAAGGACGGGACGATCACGGCCGGTTCGGCCTCGCAGATCTCCGACGGTGCGGCGGCCGTCGTGGTCATGAGCAAGGCCAAGGCGCAGGAGCTGGGCCTCGAGTGGCTCGCGGAGATCGGCGCCCACGGGAACGTGGCCGGTCCCGACAACTCCCTCCAGTCCCAGCCCTCGAACGCCATCCAGCACGCCCTCAAGAAGGAGGGCCTGGAGGTCTCGGCCCTCGACCTCATCGAGATCAACGAAGCCTTCGCGGCCGTGGCGGTCCAGTCAATGAAGGACCTCGGGGTGTCCACGGAAAAGGTGAATGTCAACGGCGGCGCGATCGCCCTGGGCCACCCGATCGGAATGTCCGGCGCCCGTCTCGTACTCCACCTCGCCCTGGAACTGAAGCGGCGTGGCGGCGGCGTGGGCGCGGCGGCGCTGTGCGGCGGTGGTGGCCAGGGTGACGCGCTGATCGTGCGGGTACCCAAGGGCTGAAGCCTTTCCTGTCCCTAACTCAGATCGGAGCTGTGATGCAGGACGTCCCCACGCTGGTGGCCCAGGCCAGGGAAGGCCGGCCGCGGGCCGTGGCCCGGCTGATCTCCCTGGTGGAAGGGGCGTCCGAGCAGCTCCGCGAGGTCATGGCGGCGCTGGCACCGCTCGCCGGAAACGCGTATGTCGTCGGGATCACGGGTTCGCCGGGCGTGGGCAAGTCCACGTCCACGTCCGCGCTCGTGACCGCGTACCGGCGGCAGGGCAAGCGGGTCGGCGTCCTCGCCGTCGACCCGTCCTCGCCGTTCTCCGGCGGCGCGCTGCTCGGCGACCGCGTACGGATGTCGGAGCACGCCTCCGACTCCGGCGTCTACATCCGCTCCATGGCAACCCGCGGCCACCTCGGCGGACTCGCCTGGGCGGCGCCCCAGGCCATCCGCGTACTGGACGCGGCGGGCTGCGACGTGATCCTGGTCGAGACGGTGGGCGTGGGCCAGTCGGAGGTCGAGATCGCCTCGCAGGCGGACACGTCGGTCGTGCTCCTCGCCCCCGGGATGGGCGACGGAATCCAGGCGGCGAAGGCCGGCATCCTGGAGATCGGTGACGTATACGTCGTCAACAAGGCCGACCGCGACGGCGCGGACGCCACGGCCCGCGAACTGAACCACATGCTCGGCCTGGGCGAGTCCCGCGCCCCGGGCGACTGGCGCCCCCCGATCGTCAAGACGGTGGCCGCCCGAGGCGAGGGCATCGACGAGGTCGTAGAGGCCCTGGAAAAGCACCGGGCCTGGATGGAAGAGCGAGGCGTCCTCACCGAACGCCGCCTGGCCCGAGCCACCCACGAGGTCGAAACGATCGCGGTCACCACCCTGCGCGAACGCATCGGCGACCTCCACGGGGACCGGCGCCTGAGCGCGCTCGCGGAACGGATAGTGGCGGGTGAGCTCGACCCGTACCGGGCGGCGGACGAGCTGGTGGCGGGGCTTACGGAGGGCTGAGGGGGCAGCGGGGGCGAAACAAACCCCCGCGCGCCCCGAGCGCTCAGCCGTCCGAGCCGTCGTCGTCCGCGTCATCGTCGGCGGAGCCCTGGTCGGAGGACTTGTCCGCCGTGACCTGGGCCGTCTTGAGGTCAACGTTCCACTCGCGCTCCGTACCGCCCGTGGCGCGCGTCTCCGCGTCCCAGGTCTGGGACGGGCCGTCCTCGTCCAGGCCGACGGACGTGACCGTGCCCTTCGCGGCGGCGGCCTTCGCAGCCTCCTCCGCGGAGACCGACGTGCCCTTCAGGGCCGCGCGCACCTGCGCGGTGTCGTCCTCGTGCTCGACGTGCGAGCCGAGGACCTTGCCGGTGTCCGGGTCGATCTGGATGCTGTGCCAGGTGCTGTTCTTGGCGAGGACGTCGACGTCCCAGACCGCCGGGCCGCCGTCGTCCTCGTCGTCCAGGTCGGCCGAGACCGCCGTACCAGTCGTGTGCTTCAGCGCCGCCCTGATCACGTCGGCGGCGTTCTCGGCCTTGTCCCCGGCATCCTCGTCCGTGGCGCGGGCGGCCTGGTCCTCGGCCCTGTCCTGGGCCGTGTCGTCGGTGTTGTCGACGTCGTCGCGGTTGTTGTCGTCGTTCGACACCGCCGCGGTCTTCTTTGCCACCGTCTCGTCGTCACCCGTGACCACGATGGCGGTCGCGGTGCCGCCGCCGATCAGGGCGACGGCCGCGATGGTGGCGATGACGACGTTGCGCTGCATGGGATTCCTCCGGAATGCGACTGGTTGCAACCAGTAACAGATGTTGTTGACGGTTGCAGTTGGCTTGTCTGCCTCGTCTGCTTTCGACGGGAACCAATCTGGCCGATCGACGCTGAAGCAAACCTGAAACCACCTGAAAGCCGCTTCAGGTTCACCCTGCGAAGCTGGACCACATGCACCCGCCCGTCTCCCACCACCGCCCTACTCGAGGCTCCCCCAGAGCTGAACGCCTGGGGGGACCCCCATCGCGCCGCCCCTTTCGATTCTTGATCGTGGAAGACGAAAAGCGGCTCGCCCTGTCGCTCGCCAAGGGACTGACGGCCGAGGGCTTCGCCGTGGACGTCGTCCATGACGGCCGGGAGGGACTGCACCAGGTCGGCGAGGGCTCGTACGACCTCGTCATTCTCGACATCATGCTGCCCGGCATGAACGGGTATCGGGTATGCGCCGCCCTGCGCGCAGCCGGTCACGACGTGCCGATCCTCATGCTCACCGCCAAGGACGGCGAGTACGACGAGGCCGAGGGCCTCGACACGGGCGCCGACGACTACCTCACCAAGCCGTTCTCGTACGTCGTCCTGGTGGCCCGCGTGAAGGCGCTGCTCCGGCGGCGCGGGTCCGCGGGCGCGTCCCCCGTGCACGTGCTCGGCGAGCTCAAGGTCGACACCGCTGCCCAGCAAGTCTTCCGAGGCGAGGACGAAATCAGCCTCACCGCCAAGGAGTTCGCGGTCCTGGAGCAGCTCGTGGTGCGCGCCGGCGAAGTCGTCTCCAAGGCCCAGATCCTGGAGCACGTCTGGGACTTCGCCTACGAGGGCGACCCCAACATCGTCGAGGTGTACATCAGCACCCTGCGCCGCAAGCTCGGCGCCTCGCTGATCCGGACCGTACGCGGCGCCGGTTACCGCCTGGAGGCGAGATGAGGCGCGTCCTGGGATCCGTACGGGCCAGGGCCACGCTCGCGGCGACCGTCGTGGTCGCCATCGCTCTGGTCGCGGCGGGGGCGGCCGTACTGCTGTCCCTGCGCTCCAACCTCATCGACCAGACGGACGCGCAGGCGGACAGCGCGGCACGGCAGGTCGCCTCGGAGCTCGCCGCCGACATCCCGTACGCGAAGGTGGAGATGCCGGACGCGGACGAGGAGCGGCCGGTGCAGATCGTCGAGGAGGGCGGCCGGCTGGTCGCCGTCAGCGAGGACCTGGAGCAGGTCACCGGTACGGGAGTCGAGGCCGTACGGCCGCAGGGCGGTTCCGGCGCGGGCCAGGACACGGACGCGGACGGGGACGACGGCCAGGCCGATGACGACGACGACCATGATCCCGAGGTCGGGGAGATCTCCGAGGGCGTTTCGAAAGGGTCGGGCCGCGCCACCGTGGACGGGGACACCGAGGACTACCGGTTCGTCGCGGTCGAGGCGACGACGCCCAAGGACGTCACGTACACCGTGTACGCGGGAGCCCCGCTGGACGCCGAAGAGAGCGCCGTCGACACGGCGTTGACGACCATGCTGATCGGGCTGCCGGTGCTGCTGCTGACCGTGAGCGGAGTGACCTATCTCGTCACCCGGCGGGCCCTGCGTCCGGTCGAGGGCATCCGCAGCGAGATGGACGCCATCACCCACTCCGAGGACCTCGCGCGGCGCGTCCCCGTACCGGACACGCACGACGAGGTCGCCCGCCTCGCACGTACGACCAATGAGACGCTCGCCGCACTCGAGGCCTCCGTGGAGCGCCAGCGCAGGTTCGTCGCGGACGCCTCGCACGAGCTGCGCAGCCCCATCGCGTCGCTGCGCACCCAGCTCGAAGTGGGCGTTGCGCACCCGGAGTTGCTCGATGTGGAGGGGGCCGTCGAGGACACCGTACGGCTGCAGCGACTGGCCGCCGACCTGCTGCTGCTCGCTCGCCTTGACGCGGGGGAGCGGCCCTCGGACGCGCGGTTCGACGCGGCGGCGTTCGTGCGCGAGGAGGTGTCCCAGCGGGGCGGTGACCGGATCGCCGTGACCGTCGACGCCGAGCCCGTCGAAGTGGCCGGCTCCCGCGGGCAGTTGGCGCGGGTCCTGGGCAACCTGCTGGACAACGCGCAGCGGCACACGAACTCGTCCGTCACGGTGACCGTGCGGCGCGAAGGCGGGCAGGCGGTGCTGGCGGTCGCCGACGACGGCAAGGGCGTGCCCGCCACCGAACGCGAGCGGGTCTTCGAGCGCTTCGTACGCCTCGACGAGGCCCGCGCCCGTGACGACGGCGGAGCCGGACTCGGCCTCGCCATCGCCCGCGACGTCGCCGTACGGCACGGCGGATCACTCACCGTCCACGAGGCGCCAGCAGGCGGAGCTCTTTTCGAACTCCGCCTGCCATTGAGCTAAGGGGCTTTTGAGGTCACGGGCGTCCCCGCTGTCCTCGCAGATGCCCCGCGATCGGCATCAGGGACTTGTGGAGCGCTTCCAGTGCCTCCGGCGGGATGAGGTCTATGAAGTGTCGCCGCACAGACGCCACATGATGTGGCGCGACCTTCTTCATCGTGTCCATGCCGTGGTCCGTGAGCACGGCGTACAGCCCACGGCGGTCGGACTCGCAGTTCTCCCGTCGGACCAGGTCCGCGTTCTCCATGCGCGTGATCTGGTGCGAGAGGCGGCTCTTGGACTGGAGGGTGGCGGACGCGAGATCGCTCATTCGCATCCGGTGGCTCTCCGATTCCGAGAGGTTCACCAGGATCTCGTAGTCGTTCATTGTCAGGCCGAACGGCTGGAGGTCCCTTTCGAGCTGGTACGTCAACAGCCTGTTGACCTCCAGGTGGGTGCGCCAGGCGCACTGCTCCGCATCGGTCAGCCAGGGCGTGGCCGTTTCGGTCTCCATGAATGGATTCTACCTAAGATGTTGAAAGGCGAACTGGTGAGGGTTTTGTTGTTGTGACAGGTGCGCACGCGTTCGATGTCACACTCCGCAGACTACCGCTCACAGCCCGAAGCGACGCTGGAGATCTCCCAGCTGTCCGGGAAGGCGCGGTGATCCGGACTGTGGTCCACGGCCACCGGGTACCCCGCCACCACCGGGCACGCCCGGCTCGTGCGGAGTCGCTCCCGTGGCCTGCTCGGCCATCAGCGTCTCGCTGGACTGCAACAGCACCGTCCCGGCGCCCACGAACTCGAACTGATGCTCCTCTCCGGAGGCCCCGCCCACGCCCGTAAGCGCACGTAGACCGCCCATCAGGCCCGTCATGTACCCGTGGTCGTAGTGGTGACACGGCGAGGGGCAGTCGGCCCAGCCGACCAGGGCCTGCGGATCGACCCGGATCGGCGGCTCCATGAACACCACCGGACCGTTCGAGGCGGCCACGAACTTGCCCGTCCCGATGAGCGTCAGAAAGCCCGGCACGATCGACTGCTTGAGCGCGAGACTTGGCTGAAAAGCAAGGAGGTTGCCTGAGCGAATGGTCAGGTTGCCCTCGTCCAGATCGTACGAATTCACGTCGAAGGCCCGGTCGGCGAGCAGCATCTTGCCCGAGCCGGAGGCCACCACCCAGTCGCTCGCGTGCAACGGCGAATGGAACGACGTACGCACCAGACGGTCGAGGCGGCCGTGTCCGATGCCGTTGAACTCCATCGAGCCGTAGTAGGCGATCATCTTGCCCTTCTGCAGGAACCACTCGCTTCCCTTGAGCTCCACGCAGAAGGTGTAGTTGTTGACGTTGTCGTCCGACGGCAGGGTCATCGGGTCGTGGATCACGGGGCCCGTACCCGGGTAGGCGGTCACAGCTTCTCCTCCGAGGCCTGCACGAACACCGCGCCGTTGCCGCTCAGCTCCAGCTGGAACGCCTCGCCCGAGCCGCGGCCCACCATGTCGCGCCAGCCGAGCGCGGTGGACAGCTTGTTGCGTACGTCGCCGTGATGCGCCACGTACGCCTGCGGGTCGACGTGAACGGGGCGCTGCGGAGTGATCGGCACCTCGATGATCCCGCCGTGCGCCATGACGGCCACCGCGCCGTGGCCCCTGAGGGTCGTCGTGAACAGCCCCTGACCGGTGACCTGCCCGCGCACCATGCCCATGCCCCCGCCCTGCGAGCCCATGAACATCGTGCCCTGCTCCAGCGTCCCGTCGAAGGCCAGCAGCCGGTCCGCCTCCACATACAAGGTGTCGCCTGTGAGGTTGATCACCTCGATGTGGTGGCCGCCGTGCCCGAACAGGACCGTGCCGGAGCCCTCCACGGTCATCAGCGGCGTCGCCTCGTTCGCGACCCGGCGGCCGATCATCGACATGACCCCGCCCTGGCCGCCCTGCATGTTCGGGGTGAAGGAGACCTCGCCCCTGTACGCGAGCATCGCGCCGCGCTGGCTGAACAGCCGCTGCCCCGGCGCGATCGTGGCCTCGATCATCTTCGAGTTGACCTCCCGAAAGGGCATCAGACCTCCCCTCCGATCGTGTTCCGCTCACTGGGCTGTACGTACACGAGCCCGTCGCCCTCGAAGCGGATCTGGAAGGCCTCGCCACCGCCCTCACCCATGAACGTGCGGAACGTCACACCCGACTGGAACGACTGCCGCAGATTGCCCTGGTGCGCGACGTACGCCCCCGGGTCGACCGTCAGCGGGTACTGCGAACTGACCCGCAGCACCACCGCCGGCCCGTCCGACATGATCGCCGCCTGGCCGTGGCCCTCGATGGTCGTCGTGAACAGGCCGTTGCCCTGCGAGGCGCCACGCATCCCCGTGAACTCCGTGCCTGTGCGCAGCCCCGCGTCCGTGGCGAGCAGATTGCTCGACTCGACGTACAGCTTGTCCCCCTGCAACCGCACGAGATTGATCTCGCTGGCCCGGTCCGCGAACCAGCAGGTCCCGTGCCCCTTCACCTCCATCAGCGTCATCTGCTCGCCGGTGAGGCGCCGGGTCACCATCCCCCGTATCCCCTCCCCGCCGCCGCTCATCTTCTTGAAGTCCATCTGCCCGTCGTACGCCACCATCGAGCCGTTCTTCGCCTTCACGGCGTCGCCGGTCATGTCGACGGCCAGCACCTTGCTGCCCTGGAGTCGGAACATCGCCACGGTGTGAAGGTAGCCCTCGGGCGCGGCCGGTGACAGATCCTCCGGGATGATCCGACCCTGAGCGCACCCTGATCGCACCGCTGGCGGACGTGTGCGGGTTCCATGGTCGAAAACCTGAACGCGGTTCGGCACCCCGCGCCGGTTCGTACCGGCGCCGGATGCCACAATGGGGGCCGCTTGTGCGTACGTTCACAAAGCGTTGCCCCTCAAACCACCTCTCCCACCGAAGGTGACTCGTGGACATCAAGACCGCCTCCGCCCTCCGCCGCCTCCGTCTGGTCTCCGCCCCCGAGGCGATCTCGTTCCTGCTGCTGCTCGTCTGCTCGGTGCTGAAGCGGACCACGGACTTCAACGCGGTGCCCGTGATGGGCGCGGTCCACGGTGTCCTCTTCATCCTGTACGTGCTCTTCTGGGCCGACGCCTGGAACCGCACCAAGTGGGACCTGAAGACCTCGGCCCTCTACTTCATCCTCTCCGTCCTCCCGGCCGGCGGCTTCTTCGCCGAGCGCAAGCTCAAGCGCGAGGCGGAGGACGCGGTGATCGCGGCGCGCGCCCGCAAGGAAGGGACCGTCAGCGCATGATCGTCGCCTTCTCCGTGACGCCGCTGGGCGTCGGCGAGGACGTGGGCGAGTACGTGGCCGACGCGGTCCGTGTCGTGCGTGAGTCGGGGTTGCCGAACCGTACCGACGCGATGTTCACGTCCGTCGAGGGCGAGTGGGATGAGGTCATGGACGTCGTCAGGCGCGCCGTCGCGGTGGTCGAGGAGCGCGTACCGCGCGTCTCCCTCGTCCTCAAGGCGGACATCCGCCCCGGCGTGACGGACGGCCTGACGTCGAAGGTGGAAACGGTGGAGCGGCACCTTTCCTGACTCGGGCGTCCCCGGGGGCTTCGCCCCTGGACGCCCCTCGGGGCTCCGCCCCGGACCCCGGTTTCAGGGGCCGGCCCTCCGGACCCCCGGCCGGCTTCAGCCGCCCGACGCCAGGGCCATGCCCAGCGGCGTCCGCTCGTACAGCACCTGGTGCCCGTACCGGCGCGAGACGAGCAGGCCCGCGTCCCGCAGCGCCGACAGGTGTGCGGAGACGGAGGAGGGCGCGAGGCCGAGGCGGTGGGCGAGGGCTGTCGTGGTGGCGGGTTCGTCGAGCGCGGTCAGCACCGTGGCCCGGCCGCGGCCGAGGAGGCGTACGAGGGCGTCGGGGGTACGGTCGGTCGGCTCGGCCCACAGGCCGCCGATGCCGCGCGCCGGATAGACCAGCGTCGGCTGCCACGGCGGGTCGAAGCCGCTCACCACGTCCGGCCAGGAGAAGACACTCGGCATCAACACCAGCCCCTGGCCGCCGAGTTCGCGTACGTGCTCGCCCTTCCACTCCACCGTCAACGTCCCCGCGTCCCAGGTGAACCGCCGGTCCAGCTCGGGCAGCAGCCCGCCGAGGCCCACTTCGGCGAGGCGGCGCGAATGGAAGGTGACGTCGGCTTCCAGCAGGGCGCGCAGCCGGGGCCAGTCCGGCTCGACGAGGGTGTGCCAGGCCGCCTCCAGCAGGTCGGCCAGCCGCTGGATCATACGGACGGGATCCCTCAACAGGGCGCGCCCGAGCGGGGATTGGGCGGCTCCCGGTGTGTCCGCGAGCGCCCGCGCCGTGTCCTCGCGGGCCGCCCGCGGTTCGGCGGCGCGGACCGCCGCGATCTCCTCCTCGAACGGGGCCGCCGGGCCGATCGGCGGCGGCCCGAGCCAGTCGGGGGTGTGCCCGCGCCGGGGCATCAGCAGCCACAGCGGCGCGAGGTCGAGCCCGACGGCAGCCGTACGGATGCGGCGCAGCCAGCGCGCGTGGTAGCCGTGCCGCTCGGGCCGGTTGAGCGTGCGTACCGCTTCCTGCGTCTCCCACAGCGGGGACACCGCGAAGCGGCACCGCAGAAGGTCGTCCTCGCCGAAGTGCAGACGGAACGGCATCCCACCCCTCCCCAAAGATTCGGCTGGTGCCGAAACTCTACGGCGGCCGGCATGGGCGCGTGCACGCTGCTGCCCATGCCGGAAGAGCTGCAAGGCGTGCAAGAGAAGGGCACAACGACGCTGCCTGTACCACCTGACACCACCGGTTACGGAGCCGTCTTCGCCGTACGCGAGTTCCGTGCCGTCTTCGCCGCCCACGCCCTCTCCCTACTCGGCGTCGTCGTCAGCGAGATCGCGCTGACCGTGCTCGTGTACGGGCTGACGGGGTCGCCGCTGCTCAGCGCGCTGGCCTTCGCGCTGGGGTTCCTGCCGTATCTCGTGGGCGGGACGCTCCTGGCCGGGGTCGCGGACCGGTTTCCCGCGCGGCGGGTGCTCGTGGGGTGCGATCTGGTGTGTGCCGGGTGCGCGGCACTGATGGCGCTGCCGTCGACGCCGGTGGCCGCGCTGCTCGCCCTGCGGTGTGTCATCGCGGCCGTATCGCCGGTGTTCAACGGGACGCGGATGGCCACGCTGACCGAGATCCTCGGGGACGGCGACCTGTTCGTGCTCGGGCGCTCGCTGTTGCGGATGGTGTCGCAGAGCGCCGTACTCGTGGGCTTCGGACTCGGCGGAGTCCTGCTCACCTTCGTGTCGCCGCGCGGGGCGCTCGCCATCACGCTGGGCACCTTCCTGGCTTCGGCGCTCCTCCTGCGCTTCGGGACCCGGCGCAGGCCCGCGCGCGCCGGAGGCGGATCGCTCGTGCGGTACTCGCTCGCCGGCACCCGCGAAGTCCTCGGCGACCGCCGCATCCGGGCGCTGCTGATGCTCCTGTGGGCGCCGCCGATGTTCGTCGTCGCACCCGAGGCGCTGGCCGCCGCGTACGCGGACGAGATCGGGGTCGGCGCGGCCTGGGTCGGTCTGCTGATGTGCGCGATGCCGGTCGGCACGATCGCGGGGGAGCTGTACGCCGGCACCGCCCTGTCGCCCGCGGCCCGCTCCCGGATCGTGCTGCCCCTCGCCGCCGGCGGGCTGCTGCCGCTCCTCGTCTATCCGCTCCACCCGGGCCTCGGCTGGATCCTGCTCGCGCTGCTCCTCGCCGGGTCGGCGGGCGCGTACACCCTCGGTCTCGACCGCTGGTTCGTGGACGCCGTTCCCGAGGAACTGCGCGGGCGGGCCATGACCGTGCACACGGCCGGTCTTATGACGATCCAGGGCGTGGGGATGGCGCTGGCCGGGGTCGCGGCCGAGTTCTGGTCGGTCAGCACGGTCGTGGGCTCAGTCGGGGTGTTCGGGACCGTCTGCTGCGTACTCCTGGTGCTGGAGGTGCGGCGTACGGGACGTACGGCAGAAGTCGGGGACCGAAGCGCGAGACGGGGCTGACCACGATATGACCGGCCGGTAGGGTCTTTGCCGTGCCGAAGCCGCTCAGTCTTCCTTTCGATCCCATCGCCCGCGCCGACGAACTCTGGAAGCAGCGCTGGGGGTCCGTGCCGTCCATGGCCGCGATCACCTCGATCATGCGCGCGCACCAGATCCTGCTGGCCGAGGTCGACGCGGTCGTCAAGCCGTACGGCCTGACGTTCGCGCGCTACGAGGCGCTGGTGCTGCTCAACTTCTCCAAAGCCGGCGAACTGCCGATGTCCAAGATCGGCGAGCGGCTGATGGTGCACCCGACGTCGGTGACGAACACCGTCGACCGGCTGGTCAGGTCGGGCCTGGTGGACAAGCGGCCCAATCCCAACGACGGGCGGGGCACGCTCGCCTCCATCACCGACAAGGGCCGCGAGGTCGTGGAGGCGGCCACCCGCGACCTGATGGCGATGGACTTCGGGCTCGGGGTGTACGACGCGGAGGAGTGCGCGGAGATCTTCGCGATGCTGCGGCCCCTGCGCATCGCCGCGCAGGACTTCGCGGAGGAGTAGAACCGGGGCGTACGGGGCCCGGGGGCGCCCGAAGATCGCACGAAACCCCCGGTTACGCTCGTACTCATGAAAAAAAGCGTGCTGACCCGCTACCGCGTCATGGCCTACGTCACCGGTGTGCTGCTGGTCCTGCTGACCCTCGGGATGGTCGGCAAGTACGTGCTCGACGTGGACGGCGCCGCGGACTTCACGCGCGTGGTCAGTATCGCGCACGGCTGGCTGTACGTCGTCTACCTGATCTTCGCCTTCGACCTGGGCTCCAAGGCGAAGTGGCCGGTACCCAAGCTGCTGTGGGTGCTGCTCGCGGGCACGGTTCCGACGGCCGCCTTCTTCGTGGAACGCAAGGTCACGCACGAGCTGGAGGCCAAGGTCGTGGACGACCCGGCCGCGGTCGCAAAGGCGTAACCCCTCACCGCCATGGAGTAGTCCGTGGCGGTCTGCCATCGACATTTACTAGGACGTCCTAGTAAATTCGAAGGTATGGACGCTGACGCCATCGAAGAGGGCCGCCGACGCTGGCAGGCCCGGTACGACGCTTCACGCAAGCGTGAGGCCGACTTCACGACGCTTTCCGGCGATCCTGTGGAGCCGGTGTACGGGCCGCGGCCCGGAGACACGTACGACGGGTTCGAGCGGATCGGCTGGCCGGGGGAGTACCCCTTCACGCGCGGGCTCTACGCGACCGGCTACCGAGGGCGGACGTGGACCATCCGGCAGTTCGCCGGGTTCGGGAACGCCGAGCAGACCAACGAGCGCTACAAGTCGATCCTCCGCAACGGCGGCGGCGGGCTGTCCGTGGCCTTCGACATGCCCACGCTCATGGGGCGCGACTCCGACGACCCGCGCTCGCTCGGTGAGGTCGGGCACTGCGGGGTCGCGATCGACTCCGCCGCGGACATGGGGGTCCTGTTCAAGGACATCCCGCTGGGTGATGTCACGACGTCGATGACGATCAGCGGGCCCGCCGTGCCGGTCTTCTGCATGTATCTGGTCGCCGCCGAGCGCCAGGGTGTGGACCCGTCCGTCCTGAACGGCACGCTCCAGACGGACATCTTCAAGGAGTACATCGCGCAGAAGGAGTGGCTCTTCCAGCCGGAGCCCCATCTCCGCCTCATCGGTGACCTGATGGAGCACTGCGCGTCGAAGATCCCCGCGTACAAGCCGCTGTCCGTCTCCGGCTACCACATCCGCGAGGCCGGCTCGACGGCCGCGCAGGAGCTGGCGTACACGCTTGCCGACGGCTTCGGTTACGTGGAACTGGGCCTGTCCCGCGGCCTGGACGTGGATGTCTTCGCACCCGGCCTGTCCTTCTTCTTCGACGCGCATCTCGACTTCTTCGAGGAGATCGCCAAGTTCCGTGCGGCGCGGCGGATCTGGGCCCGCTGGATGCGGGAGGTGTACGGCGCGAGGTCCGAGAAGGCGCAGTGGCTGCGCTTCCACACGCAGACCGCCGGTGTCTCGCTGACGGCGCAGCAGCCGTACAACAACGTGGTGCGTACGGCGGTCGAGGCGCTCGCGGCCGTGCTGGGTGGGACCAACTCGCTGCACACCAACGCGCTGGACGAGACCCTGGCGCTGCCGTCCGAGCAGGCGGCCGAGATCGCTCTTCGTACGCAGCAGGTGCTGATGGAGGAGACCGGGGTCGCCAATGTGGCGGATCCGCTTGGCGGTTCGTGGTTTGTCGAGCAGTTGACGGACCGGATCGAGGCGGAAGCCGAGAAGATCTTCGAGCAGATCAGGGAGCGCGGGCTCAGGGCCCACTCGGACGGGCAGCACCCCATCGGGCCCATCACCTCCGGCATTCTGCGGGGCATCGAGGATGGCTGGTTCACCGGCGAGATCGCCGAGTCCGCCTTCCAGTACCAGCAGGCTCTGGAGAAGGGGGACAAGCGGGTGGTGGGGGTGAACGTCCACCACGGCTCTGTGACCGGTGACCTGGAGATTCTGCGGGTCAGTCATGAGGTGGAGCGGGAGCAGGTGCGGGTGCTCGCCGACCGCCGGTCGGGCCGGGACGCAGCCGCCGTACGGTCCGCGCTCGACGCGATGCTCGCGGCCGCGCGGGACGGCTCGAACATGATCGAGCCGATGCTGGACGCGGTGCGGGCGGAGGCGACGCTGGGGGAGATCTGCGACGCCCTCCGGGAGGAGTGGGGGGTGTATACGGAACCGGCGGGGTTCTAGCGCCGACGGTGCTGTCCGCAATTACCTCGTCGACACGTAGGCCCGTTGGCCTGACTTCGGCCCGCACCTCTTTGTAAAGGTGCGGGCCGTCGTCGTTGTCCGCCTGAACGCCGCGCACTGATGGTGAAGTATCCGTCACAGCCGGTGAGTTCGGCCGGTAGACTTCAGCCGCGACGCGCCCGATGGGCGCGTCCTCCCTTCACTCCGGGCCCCTCCTCTTCGGGGCCCGGCCCGACGAGAGCGGTCCCGGGACCGTGACTGGCCGCCTCACGTCGAAGGGAGGACGCCCCCACATGGGCTGTCACGAGGAGCAGAAACCGACTCTCGTCATGCGGCTGATCCGGCTCTTGCCGGAGCGTGCGGCGAAGCACGCGAGGAGGTGGCTGCTCTGGTGGCTCAGCAGGTAGCCGGATGTCCCCACGGTTCCTGGGGACATCCGACACGCTCCTGTTGAGCCGGGGCCCTGCTCGGAGTTGGCGCTCTGAGTGGGGCCCACCTTCTCTGGTGGCTCAGCAGCTAGCCGGATGTCCCCACACGGACTGGGGACATCCGACAGGCTCCTGGTGAGCCGGGGCATCCGCCTGAGCAAAGTATCGACGGCCCAGACGGTGCCTTCTCTGCATCCAAGTACAGCACACCAGACCTCCACCCAGCCCACGATCAGCCACTGTTCACGCAACCGCCCGCCGCGCCGTACTCCCCCTCCTCTCCGTCATCCTCGGCGCCGGCAACGTCGCCTCCGGTACGTCCTTCCCGTCCAGCTTCCGCATCAGCAACTCCACCGCCCGCGGGCCCACTTCGGTTGACGGCACAGTGACGGACGTGACCGGGACGCGTTGGGCGCGTGCCCTGAATAATGCGGAGCACAGGGGCGGGCCGACGGCTGGGAGGGGCGAGATATGGGCATAGCGGTGCGCGTGCTGAACGGAGGCAGGGGCATCGAGTCGGTGTTCGTCGACGACGAGGAGCAGACCCTCTTCAGGTTCCTCTGTATGGCGCCGGATACCACCGTGCGGTGGGGAGTGAGCGAGTACCGCGACACGCTCTTCAACTACCGGCAGGCCTATCAGCTGGTGCGGGAGATCGATGAGTTGTCCGACGCGGAGCTGACGCCGCTTCTGAAGCGGCTACGGGAAAGCGCGGACTGGGTGTACCGGAGGAGCGGATACCTGTACTTCATCGGTGACTGACCTACCGCGTCGCCCGACGCGGATCAGGTCCCCGATCGTGTCCGGACCCGGTCCTCGCCTGCCGTTGCCAGGCCTAGGAGCAGGATCCGGGTGAAGCTGCGCACCCACTCCTCGTCCGCCGGTTCCGCGCTGACCAAGGTGCGGTGCACCACCGCGCCCGCGATCACGTCGAAGATGAGGTCCGCGGTGCGGGCTGCGGCTTCGGGGTCGGTCTCCTCCGGCAGCTCCCCGCGCTGCTGGGCGCGGGCCCGGCCCTCCAGGACCAGGTGCTTCTGCCGGTCGACGATCGACGTGCGGATGCGTGCGCGCAGGGCGTCGTCGCGAGTCGACTCCGCGAGGACGGCCATCAGGCCGCTCTTCGCCTCCGGTCGCGTCAGGATCGCTGCGAACTGGAGCACCACGCCCTCGACATCCGCCGCGAGGCTGCCGCGGTCGGGGATTTCCAACTCGTCGAAGAGCTCCGACACCGCGTCGACGACCAGTTCGTTCTTGCCGGCCCAGCGGCGGTAGAGGGTCGTCTTGGCGACGCCCGCACGCGTCGCCACATCGCCGAGCGTCAGCTTGGACCAGCCGAGTTCCACCAGGGCCTCGCGCGTCGCCTCCAGGATCGCCGCGTCCGCGGTGGCGCTGCGGGGGCGGCCCCCTGTGGCGCGTGGGGCGGAAGTGCGGCTCTGCATCCGTTGACCATATCCGGGGGTTCCTGGGGCGCGGTGGGGGAAAGCTGGGTGAGGGAGGTCACCGGGAGATGGTCCCGCGGCGGTTCCCGGGCCAGTTACGCTACGGCTCGTAGCGAAAGCCTGCGTACGAGCGACGACCACAGCGACAACCACGCAGACGCCAGGTGGGGACCCGGCGTCGGACGCCACGCGGCAGGCCCGGCTTTCACCGTGCTTTTCCGGTACGCGCGCGGAGGGGGGAGGATAGACGCATGCAGCCACGGAACATGTCCATGAGCGGAGTCGTCGACCTCGCCGCGGTGAAGGCGGCCCAGGAGGCCAAGGCGAAGGCGGAGCAGGCGCGCGCCGAAACAGCGAAGCAGGGCGGCGGGGGTGCCGTCTCCGCCGCGAGCCTTGTCATCGACGTAGACGAGGCGGGTTTTGAGCGGGACGTCCTGCAGCGCTCCACCGAGGTGCCCGTCGTCATCGACTTCTGGGCCGAGTGGTGCGAGCCGTGCAAGCAGCTGAGCCCGCTCCTGGAGCGGCTCGCCGCCGAGTACAACGGCCGGTTCGTCCTCGCCAAGATCGACGTCGATGCGAATCAGATGTTGATGCAGCAGTTCGGGATCCAGGGAATTCCGGCTGTTTTCGCGGTGGTGGCCGGCCAGGCCCTGCCGCTCTTCCAGGGTGCCGCCCCCGAGCCGCAGATCCGCGGCACCCTCGACCAGCTCATCCAGGTCGCTGAGCAGCGCTTCGGCCTGACCGGCCTGGCAGTCGACCCGGACGCGGAGGCCGGGCCGGGCAGTGAGGCCGAGGCGGCTCCCGAGGTGCCGGCCGGTCCGTACGACGCGCTGCTCGAAGCCGCCGTACAGGCCCTGGACGCGGGGGACTTGGGCGGTGCGGTGCAGGCGTACAAGAACGTACTGAGTGACGACCCGGGTAATACGGAGGCCAAACTGGGCCTTGCCCAGGCCGAGTTGCTCCAGCGCGTGCAGGACGTCGATCCGCAGCAGGTGCGCAAGGACGCCGCTGACAAGCCGGCTGACGTACAGGCTCAAATCGCCGCAGCAGACCTGGATCTGGTGGGTGGTCATGTCGAGGACGCGTTCGGACGGCTTGTCGACGCCGTGGCGCGTACGGCCGGTGACGACCGGGATGCCGCGCGTGTGCGGCTGTTGGAGCTGTTCGAGGTGGTCGGCAGTGACGATCCGCGGGTGACCGCCGCACGTAGAGCACTGGCCCGTGCCTTGTTCTGACCGAGCCTGATCCATCCGGGCGACCAGTGTGCAACCACTGTGACCCCTGATACTCGAGTGAGAGATTTGTCGACTCAACGACCCTGCGGCCGCGCTTTGCCAAATCTTGGCAAACGCGGCCGCTGTTACTTGGAGTAAGAGGCGGGCGTTGATCTGTCGGATTCCGTCCAAGGATCAATCGTTTTGGTGCCTACCTCGGGGGCACCCTCCGTCGTCGGTCGATACCGGGGGGTCGTTGTTCGGTTATCCGGCCGTTACTAGCCAGTAACGAACCCCCTTGCGGAAGGCGGCGTGAATGGACCACGATCGGCGACGCTCGGTCCATTCCCGCACCCCGACAGCCAATCGGGTCAACGGGTTTTCCTGGGTCCCCACCGAGTAGGAGCGGCGGCAGTGGCGCCACTCCTTGGACAGGGGGGTCTCTGCTTTCGAGCGGAGCCTGTCCGGCAGGTTGTGCGTGAAGTGTTCAGGCGCGACCAGTGGTTGTCGCTCGGGGGTGATCGCTTGTGTTGGGGCGCCCTTCGCGCCTCTGAGTACGGGCGCTCTCCTTCCCGAGGACGTAGCACTTCTCCCATCCCTGCCCGACTGAGCCGCCGACCGGGGGCAGTCAGGGCCGGAGATGTACGTCCGAGAAGGAGGAAATATGGAGTCCCAGGTGCGTGGCGGGACCAGATGGAAGCGGTTCGCGGTTGTCATGGTGCCCAGCGTGGCCGCGACGGCCGCGATAGGCATGGCCCTGGCCAACAGCGCTCTTGCCGCGTCGTTCAGCGTGTCGGGCCAGTCGTTCAAGGTGACGACCAAGCAGCTTGACGGCACGGGCTTTTCGCAGTACGGCGCCATCGACTCGGGGTACACCCTCGATGGCAAGAAGACGTCGCACCCCGTTGCGGTCTCGGCGTTCAAGCAGGCGACGATTAAGGACCTGTGCCAGTCCGTTGTCACGCCGAACATCCCGGTGCTCGGCAATGTCAGCCTCATCCTCAAGGCCGGTGGCGGTGAAACGCCGGTCGAGGCGGAGAACCTGTACATCGACGTCGCCGACCTGAGCGCCGATGCCGAGTTCAAGAACATCGACATCGGTGTGGCCGCCGGAGACGCCAACAAGGGTCCCGGCATTGCCAAGGGCGACAAGGCGAACCCGTTCGGATTCGCGCAGCAGGCCGACTCGGTCACGCTGAAGGACGTGAAGCAGACGGCGTGGGCGACCACTGCCGGAACCTTCAAGCTGAGCGGGCTGAAGATGTCGCTGTCCGCGGGCGTCAAGGAGTGCTACTAGGCACTCCGTGACGGGTGGGGAGTCCCGCTGCCCCGCCCGTCACACCTCCTTCTCGTCTTTGAAGTCAGTCTGCAGATCCGTCGGATGTCGTGATTGATGTCCGTCCGACGCCACCCGGTCCGTACAGTCGCCACCCCCCACACCCAGCTTTCACTCTCACAGCAATGCCGTTCCAGGGAGCTGTTTTCCATGAGCGCCGAGACTCCAGCCACGCGCAGCCAGTTCACCGACAAGCGGCTGCGGTTCCGCGCTTGGAGGGGCACCCGGCCGTTCTGGGCCGGGCTGTTCATCCTGCTCGGTGGGCTTCCGATCATGTACTTCCCGTACGCGAATCTCCAGATCGGTCACCTGACCCTGGCGATGGCCACCACCGCGGGTGCGGGTTCCCTGATCATCGGCGTGCTGCTGATCGTGCTCGGCATCAGTCTGTGGTTCCAGAAGCATGTACGGGTCTTCGCCGGTGTGGCGGCGATCCTGCTGGCGCTGGTGTCCATTCCGGTGGCGAACCTCGGGGGCTTCCTCGTCGGCTTCCTGCTGGCGCTGTTCGGCGGGGCGATGGCCGTGTCCTGGGCACCCGGCGAGGAGTCCGCGGCGGGGCCGGCCAAGACAGACACGGCCAAGACGGACCGTACGGACGAAGGAGGCGCCCCCGGAGCCATGGCGGCGGGCGGGGCGAGCGAGCCGAACGATCTGTCAGGAACGAGCCCGAGCAACGGGGCGAACGGGAGGCACAGTGCCTGAGGAGGTCCACCGCGTGGGCTCGGGAGTGCCCCGGGCGAGAACCGGGCCGCGGCATGCAGCCCCCAAGAAGCCCTTGTTGACGAGGCTGCAGATGCCCGCGGGCAAGGCGGTGGCCATCGCGTCGATGCCGACCGCGATCCTCATGGGCATGGGTCTCACGCCGACGCTCGCCCGGGCCGACGACAAGCCGTCGGCGAACAACCTGACGATCGACGAGTACAAGGAGTGCGTCGACGCGCTGGAGGAGGAGACCGAGGAGGGCAAGGACGCGTCGGCGTCGCCCTCGCCCTCCGCCTCGACGAGCGGCCCCGCGTCCGACGACAAGGACGACAAGGAGGAGCAGGGCTCCTCGGGTGAGGACGCTTCGGGCGACAACTCCTCGGGCGACAACTCCGCGGACAACGGCTCTTCGTCGGATTCAGGTTCCGACGACAAGACCGAGACCGAGCCCGAGCCCGCCGACCCGGCTCCCGAGGAGCCGGCCGACGAGGAGCCGGCGCCGTCTCCTTCCCCGTCCGAAAGCAATCACCCGCTCGACCCGCTGGGCCTCGGCAAGGCACTGGAGGACCTCTTCACGCCCGACGACAAGGAGAAGGAGGAAGAGGAGGCGGCTGCCAGCCCGTCGCCCACTCCCTCCCCGTCGGCGAACGAGGACAAGGCGGAGGACGAGGCCGAGAAGGCCGAGGACGCTGCTGGGGACGCCGCGGACAAGGCGACCGACACGGTCGAGGACGCCGCCAAGGACGTCACGGACACGGCGGACGACGCGGCCGAGAAGGCCGAGGAGACCGCCGAGGACACCACGGAGAAGGCGGAGGAAGCAGCCGACGAGGCCACCGCGTCCCCGTCCCCCAGCCCGTCCGCGAGCTCCACCACGGACCCGGAGGACTGCCCGGCCGCCACGGACGACGAGGGCGGTGTCGAGCAGGGCATCCCGGCCCTGGCCGACGACCCCTGGCAGCTGGAGGCCAGCTCGCTGCTGCTCAAGGGCGCCGACTACCAGGGCGTCGTCAAGGTGAAGACCGCCAACGGCACGGTCAAGGAGGTCCTCAAGTACGTGATCTCTGACGGCACCGACATCGGTGATCTGCACCAGACCGTCGACGACAAGGATGCCGGCGCCAAGCACCACGTGCAGGCGGGCAAGGGAACTACGTCCACCATCCGTGACGGCAAGACGGTCATGTACACGGAGAGCATCTCCGGCAACCTGCTCGGTCTGATCCCGGTCACGTTCGACCCGAAGCACCCGCCGCCGCTGAACATCCCGCTGATCTACTTCACCAATGTGAAAGTCGTGCAGGCCGCTCAGTTCGGCGGAACACTGACCGTCCCCGGCCTGCAGCAGTACAGCACGCCGCTCGGGTAGTCCTTCAGGGCTGGTCCGGGAGCCGCGCACTCCCCCCAGTGCCTTAAGGGCCTGGGAGGGACCCCCAGAGGGCGCCCCCTGCGCGGCGGGGGGCGCCCTCAGTGGCGTATCAGACCGGGAGCGGATCAGCCGCCCAGGTGGTGCACCCGCACCATGTTCGTGGTGCCGGGCACGCCGGGAGGCGAGCCGGCGGTGATGATCACCGTGTCGCCGTCGTTGAACCGCTTCAGCCTGACCATCTCCTGGTCGACCAGGTCGACCATTTCGTCGGTGCTGCTCACCAGCGGCACGACGTGGGGCTCGACGCCCCAGCTCAGCGTGAGCTGGTTGCGAGTGGACTCGTCCGGGGTGAAGGCCAGGATCGGCTGGACCGCGCGATAGCGGGACAGCCGGCGGGCGGTGTCGCCGGACTGGGTGAAGGCCACCAGGCCCCTGCTGCCGAGGAAGTCTGCGATCTCACACGCGGCACGGGCCACCGAACCGCCTTGCGTACGCGGCTTCTTGCCCGGTACGAGCGGCTGCAGGCCCTTGGAGAGCAGCTCCTCCTCGGCGGCCTGGACGATCTTCGACATCGTCTTCACGGTCTCGATCGGGAACGCGCCCACACTCGACTCGGCGGACAGCATGACCGCGTCCGCGCCGTCCAGGATCGCGTTGGCCACATCGGAGGCCTCGGCGCGCGTGGGACGGGAGTTGGTGATCATCGACTCCATCATCTGAGTCGCGACGATCACCGGCTTGGCGTTGCGGCGGCACAGCTCCACGAGGCGCTTCTGCACCATCGGGACCTTCTCGAGGGGGTACTCGACGGCCAGGTCGCCGCGCGCGACCATGACGCCGTCGAAGGCCGCCACGACGGCCTCCATGTTCTCCACCGCCTGCGGCTTCTCCACCTTGGCGATGACGGGGACCCGGCGGCCCTCCTCGTCCATGATCTTGTGTACGTCGTTCACGTCGTCGGCGTCCCGCACGAAGGACAGCGCGACCAGGTCGCAGCCCATGCGCAGCGCGAAGCGCAGATCCTCGACGTCCTTCTCGGACAGCGCGGGCACGTTCACGGCCGTGCCGGGCAGGTTGATGCCCTTGTGGTCCGAGATCACGCCGCCCTCGATGACGACCGTACGGACCCGCGGGCCCTCGACCTCGACGACCTTCAGCTCGACATTGCCGTCGTTGATCAGGACCTGGTCGCCCTTGGCGACATCGCCCGGCAGGCCCTTGTAGGTCGTGCCGCAGACCGACTTGTCGCCCGGTACGTCCTCGGTGGTGATGGTGAACTCGTCACCGCGCTCCAGTTCGACGGGCCCCTCGGCGAAGGTCTCCAGCCGGATCTTCGGGCCCTGGAGGTCGGCCAGTACGCCGATCGCGCGGCCCGTCTCCTCGGCGGCGGCCCGGACACGGTCGTACCGCCCCTGGTGCTCGGCGTGCGTGCCATGGCTGAAGTTGAAGCGGGCCACGTTCATACCGGCCTCGATGAGCGACACAAGCTGCTCATGGGAGTCGACGGCTGGGCCCAGTGTGCAGACGATTTTGGAACGGCGCATGGGGGCGATCCTATCGGTTTGTTTCAGTACGGAATATTCCGTCTGGTGGAAGCTACAAAGGGGCGGAATGCCGCTCAGTTGAGGGCCTGAGAAGAGCCGCCCACGGGCGCCTCGGGGCCGCCCACAAGTGCGTACGTCTGGGTGGCGATCTCCAGTTCCTCGTCGGTCGGGACGACGGCCACCGCGACCCGCGCACCCTCCGGCGAGACCAGTCGCGGCTCGTCGGACCGTACGGAGTTGCGCTCGGCGTCGACCGCCAGGCCCAGCCCCTCCAGGCCCGCGACCGCAGCCTCACGCACCGGGGCCGCGTTCTCACCGACCCCCGCAGTGAAGGCGACCGCGTCCACCCGGCCGAGCACCGCGTAATAGGCGCCGATGTATTTCCTCAGGCGGTGTATGTAGATGTCGAAGGCGAGCCGCGCCCGCTCGTCCCCTTCGTCGACGCGGCGACGGATCTCCCGCATGTCGTTGTCGCCGCACAGGCCGATCAGGCCGCTCTTCTTGTTCAGCAAAGTGTCGATCTCGTCCATGGACAACCCGCCAACACGTGCCAAATGGAAGATGACCGCCGGATCCAGGTCTCCGGATCGCGTACCCATCACCAGCCCCTCCAAAGGCGTCAGCCCCATCGACGTGTCCACGCACTTGCCCGCCCGGACAGCCGAAGCCGAGGCTCCGTTGCCCAGATGCAGCACGATGACGTTCACCTCGGACGGATCCTTGCCGAGGAGCCGGGCCGTCGCGCGCGAGACATACGCGTGCGAGGTGCCGTGGAAGCCGTAACGGCGGATGCGGTGCTCGTCGGCGGTCTCGACGTCGATCGCGTAGCGGGCCGCGGACTCCGGCATCGTCGTGTGGAACGCCGTGTCGAAGACGGCCACCTGCGGAAGGTCCGGGCGCAGTGCCTGTGCCGTACGAATGCCCGTCAGGTTGGCCGGGTTGTGCAGGGGTGCCACCGGGATCAGCCGCTCGATCTCCGTGAGGACCCGCTCGTCGATGACCGTCGGCTCCGTGAACTGCTGGCCGCCGTGGACGACCCGGTGACCGATCGCCGCCAACTCGGGGGAGTCCAGGCCGAGTCCGTCCTTGGCCAGCTCCTCGGCGACGGCCTTCAGGGCGGCCTCGTGGTCGGCGATGGGGCCGGTCCACTCGCGGGAGGCGCCGCCCGTGGCGAGCGGGGTGTGCCTGAGCCGGGACATCTCCTCGCCGATGCGCTCGACGAGGCCCACCGCCAGACGGCTGCTGTCACGCATGTCGAGCAGCTGGTACTTCACCGACGAGGAGCCGGAGTTGAGGACGAGGACGCGAGACGAGGGGGCCGAGCGCAGCTCGTCGGGTAGGGCGGTGGTGGGCGACGGGTGGGAGGTCACAGGGCGGAAGCCTTCTGGGTCAAGGGTGATGGGGTCTGGGCCTGGGCCTGGATCGCCGTGATGGCGACGGTGTTCACGATGTCCCCGACGAGCGCGCCGCGGGACAGGTCGTTGACCGGCTTGCGCAGGCCCTGCAGGACCGGACCGACGGCGATCGCGCCCGCCGAACGCTGCACGGCCTTGTACGTGTTGTTGCCGGTGTTGAGGTCCGGGAAGATCAGCACGGTGGCCTGCCCGGCGACCTCGGAACCCGGCAGCTTGGTCGCCGCGACCGACGGCTCCACGGCGGCGTCGTACTGTATCGGGCCCTCGATCTTCAGATCGTCGCTGCTCGCGCGGACCAGCTCGGTGGCCCGGCGCACCTTGTCCACGTCCGCGCCCGAGCCGGACGTCCCGGTCGAGTACGAGAGCATCGCGATCCGCGGCTCGACACCGAACTGCCGGGCGGTGGCGGCCGATTGAACCGCGATGTCGGCCAACTGCTCGGCGTTCGGATCGGGATTGACCGCGCAGTCCCCGTACACCAGGACCTTGTCGGCCAGGCACATGAAGAAGACGGACGACACGATCGAAGCGTCCGGCTTGGTCTTGATGATCTCGAAGGCCGGGCGGATCGTCGCCGCCGTGGAGTGCACGGACCCCGACACCATCCCGTCGGCCAGCCCCTCCTCGACCATCAGGGTGCCGAAGTAGTTCACGTCCGAGACCACGTCGTACGCCAGCTCCATGGACACGCCTCTGTGGGCGCGGAGCGCGGCGTACTTCTCGGCGAAACGCTCGCGCAGCTCGGAGGTCGTCGGGTCGATGAGCTGGGCCTTGACGAGGTCGATGCCGAGGTCCGCGGCCTTCTTGCGGATCTGGTCCACCGGGCCGAGCAGCGTCAGCTCGCAGACACCGCGCCGCAGCAGCACCTCGGCGGCGTGCAGTACTCGCTCCTCGGTGCCCTCGGGCAGCACGACGCGACGCTTGTCCGAGCGGGCCTGCTCCAGGAGCTTGTGCTCGAACATCATCGGCGTGACGCGGTCGCTGCTCGGGGCCGAGACCCGGCTGAGGAGGCCGCCGGTGTCGACGTACCGCTCGAAGAGGCCGAGGGCGGTCTCTGCCTTACGGGGCGTCGCCGCGTTCAACTTGCCTTCCATGCCGAAGAGTTCGGCCGCCGTCGGGAAGCTGTTGCCGGCCACCGAGACGACCGGGGTGCCGGGGGCGAGCCGGGCGGCCAGCGTGAGGACGTCGTTGCTGGGGCGCTCGTCCAGGGTGAGCAGGACGCCCGCGATGGGCGGGGTGCCGGCGCTGTGCGCGGCGAGGGCGCCGACGACGAGGTCGGCGCGGTCGCCGGGAGTGACGACCAGGCAGCCCGGGGTCAGGGCGCCGAGGAAGTTCGGCAGCATCGCGCCGCCGAACACGAAGTTCAGGGCGTCGCGCGCGAGCCCCGAGTCGTCGCCGAGCAGGACCTTGCCGCCGAGCGCGTGGGTGATCTGGGCGACCGTCGGCGCGGACAGTGCGGGCTCGTCCGGCAGCACGTAACAGGGCACCGGGAGGCGGGAGTCGAGGCCCGCGTGGATCTCCGCACGGTCCAGCGGGGCCACCCGGTTCACCACCATCGCGAGGACGTCACAGCCCAGATGGTCGTACGCCCTGAACGCGTTGCGGGTCTCCGCCTGCACCGACTCCGCGGTCTGCTCACGGCCGCCCACGACGGGGATGACCGAGGCGCCGAACTCGTTCGCCAGCCGGGCGTTGAGGGACAGCTCGTCCGGGAACTGCGTGTCCGCGTAGTCGGTGCCCAGGACGAGAACCACGTCGTACTCGCGCGCCACCCGATGGAAGCGGTCCACCAGCTGCGAGACCAGCTCGTCGGTGCCCTGCTCGGCCTGGAGCGTGGACGCCTCGTGGTAGTCCATGCCGTAGACCGTCGCCGGATCCTGCGCGAGCCGGTAGCGGGCCCGCAGCAGCTCGAAGAGACGGTCGGGATCGTCATGGATGAGCGGGCGGAACACGCCCACACGGTCGACCTGGCGGGTCAGGAGTTCCATGACTCCCAGCTCGACGACCTGGCGACCGTCGCCCCGGTCGATCCCGGTCACGTACACGCTGCGCGTCACGCGTGCTCTCCGTTTCCTCACTGGTCAAAAACAGCCGCTATCGTGGGGCCCGTGCGTGCCCCCTTGACAATACCTCTGGGCATGGTTAAGGCACCCGACTCGTCGCGAGGGGACATGGCTGCGGGGACCGGTGGTCGAGAGGCGCTCAGGTCCCCCGTGAAACAATCGGACCGGCTCACACGTACCGACAGTTCACGACAGCTCACAAGACGGCAGTTCACAAGTACCGACAGCCCTTACGTACCAAGCAGCGAGCAGGAGAAACAGCACGATGCGTATCGGAGTTCTCACCGCAGGCGGCGACTGCCCGGGGCTGAACGCAGTGATCCGGTCGGTCGTGCACCGAGCCGTCGCCCACTACGGCGACGAGGTGATCGGCTTCGAGGACGGCTACGCGGGACTGCTCGACGGCCGCTACCGCAATCTCGACCTGGACGCGGTCAGCGGCATCCTCGCCCGCGGCGGCACCATCCTCGGCTCCTCCCGCCTCCAGCGCGACCGGCTGCGCGAGGCCTGCGAGGGAGCCCAGGACGAGATGCGCGAGTTCGGCATCGACGCGCTCATCCCGATCGGCGGCGAGGGCACGCTCACGGCCGCCCGGATGCTCTCGGACGTCGGCCTGCCGGTCGTCGGCGTACCGAAGACGATCGACAACGACATCTCGTCCACCGACCGCACCTTCGGCTTCGACACCGCGGTCGGCGTCGCCACCGAGGCGATGGACCGCCTCAAGACCACCGCCGAGTCGCACCAGCGCGTCATGGTCGTCGAGGTCATGGGCCGCCACGCCGGCTGGATCGCGCTCGAGTCCGGCATGGCCGCCGGCGCCCACGGCATCTGCCTGCCCGAGCGGGCCTTCGACCCCGGCGACCTGGTCAAGATGGTCGAGGAGCGCTTCGCCCGCGGGAAGAAGTTCGCGGTGCTGTGCGTGGCCGAGGGCGCCCACCCCGCCGAGGGCACCATGGACTACGGCCACGGCGAGATCGACCAGTTCGGCCACGAGCGCTTCCAGGGCATCGGCACGGCACTCGCGTACGAACTGGAGCGGCG
The DNA here is from genome assembly GCF_054783935.1 of Streptomyces pseudoechinosporeus. Taxonomy (NCBI): domain Bacteria; kingdom Bacillati; phylum Actinomycetota; class Actinomycetes; order Kitasatosporales; family Streptomycetaceae; genus Streptomyces; species Streptomyces pseudoechinosporeus. Next base: position 183,394 of record NZ_BAAGPS010000003.1, on the reverse strand, counting down.
GCTCGGCAAGGAGGCCAAGCCGGTCATTCTCGGCCACGTCCAGCGCGGCGGCACACCGACGGCGTACGACCGCGTGCTCGCCACCCGCTTCGGCTGGCACGCCGTCGAAGCCGCCCACCGGGGCGACTTCGGGCGGATGACGGCGCTGCGGGGCACGGACGTCGAGATGGTGCCGCTCGCGGAGGCGGTCACGGAGCTGAAGACGGTGCCGAAGGACCGGATGGACGAGGCGGAGTCGGTGTTCTAGAGCGGGGTTCTGGAGCGGGCTCTGCTCATGGGGCGTGGCGCTGGACTTTGGACCAGAAGTGGTCGACGACCCCGTCCAGGAAGTCCCGGCCCGCGTCACCGGCCTCGACGGCCACCGTCCCGTTGCCCCAGCTCAGGGTGGGTGCCATCTGCAGCTGGTACTCCGTGTACAGCGACTCGAGCACGTCCTCCACGAGCCACCGGTCCAGCGGCAACAGCTTGCTGATCTGGCGCACGTACGCCTGCCAGCGCGTGGAGCACGCGTTGCGCAACAGCTCGGCCAGCTTCTCGCGGCGCCCGCTGACGGTGACGAGATCCGGCAGCGCGAGGCCGAGCACCTCGGCGAGGGCCGCGGACTGACGCTCGTTGCCGCGCCACTCGTTGTTCTCCTCCATCCGCAGATACACGACGAGTTCGAGCCCCACGGCCCGCGCGACGTCCTCCGCCGGGACACCGCGCGCGAGCCGGAACTCCCGCAACGTCTGTGGCGCGCCGATGAGTTCGGCGGGCGAACACCACAACACGCCAGCGAGCGCGACGAGTTCGGCATTGCCGGGCGCCGCGATGCCTGTCTCCCAGGCGGCGACGAGATCGGGTGTCACATAGGGCAGTCCGTACGAGGTCCGCATCCCGTACGCGACATGTTCTGGTCCCATGCCGAGCGCGGCACGGAGTCTGCGGGCGACGGGGGCGTTGAAGGGCGGGATGGGCTCAGGGGCAGGGGGTGGCGATTGATGCACGTGCACAACGTAGGGGGGCGGGGCTGCGGTGACTACGGTCTGTTCGGCCAGGATCACGGATTGTCGGATTCTACGGTTTCGGATATCTGTCCGATCGCGTCCGATACGCGTACGAGGTGGCTGAAGATCATCTGGCGTGGGCCCGCTCCCGGCCACGAAGATGGCGCCGTACGTGCCCGCGCGAGCGGGCAGCACGAGCGTGAAAGGGCGGCACCGCTATGAGCAGCATCGACGGCCACATTCGCGAGCGGCTCCTGGCGCCGAACTTCTGGCACCTGGCCACGGTCGGGCCGGACGGGGCACCGCAGGTTTCGCCCATGTGGGTGGACATGGAAGGTGAGTACGTCATGGTCAACACGTCGATCGGCCGCGTGAAGGTCGACAACCTGCGGCGCAATCCGAACGTTTCGCTGTCCCACCATGACTCCGAGAACCCTTACGACCGGGTGGAGATCCGGGGGCGGGTCGTACGTTTCGTCGAGGGCGAGGTGGCCGAGCGGGCCATGGACCGGCTGACGCAGAAGTACATCGGCGAGGACCGGTATCCGTGGCTGCTTCCCGGGGAGCAGCGCGTGATGCTGCTGATCGAGCCGACTCGGGTGCGGCATGTGGTGGGGGTGGAGAAGTTCCGTCCTGGGGTGCTGCCGGAGTGAGGGGCGAGGGGTAAGTGAGGGGCTACAGCAGGTGGTCGGCCTTTCCGGCTTTGATCTCGAGGATGAGGGTGCGGAGGGCTTCGCGGGTGTCGGTGAGGTAGTGGTCTTCTTGGCCGGCCAGGGCTATGTAGGCGTTGCCTTGGGAGTCGGTGCCTATGCGGAAGCAGTTGTTTCCTTCGGCGCAGAAGGGCTCTTCCCAGGTGATCTCGGGCATGGTGGCTCTCCTCAGAGCTGGCGGACGATGGTCTGGATGAGGTCGCGCGAGTCCTTCGGGCTCAGTGTGTGGGCGTGCCACCAGTCCATGTGAGCCCGGTACTTGGCGAGTTGGGCCTCGGAGTGGGTGAACTCGCCGCCGTGCGCGGAGTCCAGATGGACGGTGTCCAGTTGGGGTACGGCGCCCTCGGCGTACAGCACCGCATGCCCGGCACCGGGGAACGCCCCGGCCTCGACGGGAAGTACGCGCAACTCGACGTTCTCCCGCTCGGATGCCTCGCACAAGTGCAGCAACTGCTCGCGGGTCGCGCGGCGCCCGCCGAACTGCATGCGCAGGGCCCACTCGTGCACGTACGCGACGTACTGGACGGGCCGGTCGTTGTCGAGTACCTGCTGCCGCCGCATGCGCTGTACGACGCGAAGCTCGACCTCTGACCTGGGCAGCGGCGGCAGTGCGGCGGCGAAGATGGCACGGGCGTACTCCCCGAGCTGCAGCAGCCCGGGGATGTGCACGGTCTGATAGCTCCGCAGCCGCGAGGCGAACCACTCCAACTCGGCGACATCCAGCAGCCCTTGGGGCAGGGAACCCCTGAACTGCTCCCACCAGCCCTGCTTGCGTACGTCGGCCATGGCGACCAGCGCGTCGACGTACCCCTCGTCCGCGCAGTCGTAGTTGCTGGCGAGTATCCGGATCCGTTCGGGCGAGGTGGCACGGATGCCCGACTCCATGTTGGACACCTTCGTGCGGTCCAGCCCGAGCAGCCCTGCGGCGTACTCCGTGGTCCGGCCGGCCGCGAGCCGCATCTTGCGCAGCTCGGCACCCAGCCGCTTCTGGCGTTCCGTCGGCGCTGGCCGTGTCGGCATCGACACCTTCCTCCCCGATTGGTCGGGCTCAGTCTGCACCTTGCGCTGCGCGCCGGTCCACTTCATGAGGGGCAATGATTCCAATGAGGTGGCACGCGTGCCACTGAAAGCTCTACAGTCAGTGACGCGCCGCTTACGGCCCGACGTAGTCGGAAGCGCATCGCACGAGCCTGCCCAGGTTCTCCTTCCCTGGGAGGGGCGGGCTTGCGTCAGGGAGACATGCCGCCGGTCGGGTCGAGACGCCAAGGTCCGTCAATTCGCCGAGTCCTCAAGGGAGTTCCGTATGTCCGCGACAGCCGTCTCCGTCTGCTCTGTCCTCAACGACGTGTCGGTGGCAACCCCGTCACCGTCGCCCGACACCCTCGCGTACAGCCTCACGCTTCCCGCCGATCTGACCAGCCCTCGCATCGCTCGGGCGACGACCAGGGCGGTCCTCCAGTTGCATCGGCTGGAGGACGTGACGGATGCGGCGGTGCAGGTGGTGGGTGAACTGGCCGCGTGTGCTTGCCGGTTCACGTCGGGGGCCGAGGTGTATCTGTCGCTGCGTTGCCGGGAGGGGGCGTTGCGGGTGATCTTCTACGACGGGCATCCGCGGCATACGCATCCTCGGCTGGCGGCGGCTTGTGATGCGCGGCGGAGGGCGGCGTTGCGGGTGTTGGGGTGCGTGGTGCGGGCTTGTGAGGGGGAGTGGGGGTTCGGGGAGGTGCGGGAGCCTGGGGGTGGGACTCGGATGTGGGCGGTTCTGCCTTGGCGGGGGGCTCGGGGCTATGCGGGAGTGGGGGGTGAGGCGGGGTGAGATGCGAGCCGGGGCGCTATTCCTGTTCTTCGGCCCAGTTGCGGGCTTGGGTGGCTCGGTCGGGGGCGTTGGCGCGGGTGTAGGCGTCGGCGGCCTGGAGGTAGCAGGCACGGGCGTCGGAGGGACGGCGGGCGGACTGGTGGGCGAGGGCCAGGTTGTGGAGGGTTCTGCCTGCCCGGTACCAGTCCTCGAACTCCCGGAAGATCTCCAGGGCCTTGCCGTGCGCCTCGACCGCCTCCCCCACCCGGCCCGCCTTCCGCAGGGCGGCGCCGAGGTTGTTCCCCGCGCTGCCCTCGCTGTGGCGGTCCCCGGCCTCCTGGAACAGGTCGAGGGCGCGGGTGTGGGCGTCGACCGCCTCCTCCGCCCGGTCGGCCTCCTGTAGGGCAAGGCCGAGGTTGTTCCACGCCATGCTCTCGCGGTGGCGGTTCCCGGCCGCCCGGTGCAGGTCGCGGGCGCGGGTGTGGGCGTCGACCGCCTCCCCCACCCGGCCCGCCTCCTGCAGGGCGAGGCCGAGGTTGTTCCACGCGATGGCCTCGCGGTGGCGGTTCCCGGCCGCCTGATACAGGGCGCGGGCGCGGGTGTGGGCCTCGACCGCCTCCTCCGCCCGGCCCGCCTCCCGCAGGGCGAGGCCGAGGTTGTTCCACGCGATGCCCTGGCCAAGGCGGTCCCCGGCGCGGTGGGCGGCCTCCCGGGCGGCCCGGGCAACGGTGATCCAGTCGTCGAAGGACCGCCGCCAGGCCAGGTACTCCGCCAGGCATGCGGCCAGCCGCACCGCCGTGTCCGCGTACCGCTCCTCCCCCGCCCACTGCACCGCCGCCACCAGCCCCGCCCGCTCCCCGTCCAGCCACTCCAACGCCTGCGCCCGGTCCGCGAACCGCTCCGGCTCCGCCCTCCCCGGCAGCCACCGCAACCGGTCGGCGGCGGCATACGCCCACCGGCAGTAGAACTCCAGCACCCGCTCCCGCGCCGCCTCCCCCTCCTCCCTGAAGCCCGCATCCCCCGCCACCACACCCACCCCGAACGCCCGCACCAAGTCATGCAACCGCCACCGCACACCGGAAGCCGAGCCCTCGCCGCCCTGGACCGGTGTGACCAGATGGGTGGCGGCGAGGTCCTCCAGCAGGCCCAGGGCGGCCCCCATGTCGAGGTCGGCCAGGGCGGCCACGGCCTCCGCGCCCGTCTCCGTACCGGGGGCGAGGGCAAGCAGGCGCAGCAGCCGGGCCTGGTCGGGTGGGAGACGGTGGTACGAGGTCTCCAGGACCGGGCGGAGCACGAGAGAACGGCCGTACAGGTCGGTGCCGCGACTGCCGTTGTCGAGTACGGCGGTGGGGTCGGCGGCTTCCTTGATCTCGGTCACCAGCGAGGCGATGTCGCGATGGCGGCGCCGGCGCAGCATGGCGGCGGCGATCTGGAGGGCGAGGGGCAAGTGGCCGCAGAGGGAGGTCAGTTCGCGGAGGGCGTCCTGTTCCCGGGACGGGCGGTCGTCGCGTTCGTCGGCGTCGTGGAGGGCGCGGGTCACGAGGGCGGCGGAGTCGTCCGGGGCGAGTGTTTCGAGGTCGATGAGGCGTAGGGGGAGGGAGTCCGGGCGGTCTCGGGAGGTGATCAACACCCGGTGGTGGTCCGTCCCGGGCAGCAGGGGGAGGAACTGGGACGGGTCCGAGGTGTTGTCCAGGATCAGCAGCGTCCGATCCTGTCGCTCGGCGAGGAGGGCGTGGTACGTGTCGTACTGGCGCGCCGTCGTCTGTGGCAGATCCGGGCCGCGTATGCCGAGGGCGTCGAGGAGGGCGAGGACGGCTTGGTCGGCGGTGACGGGGGCGTCGTCGTAGCCGCGCAGGTCGACGAAGAGCGTGCCGCCGGGGAACCAGCCCTTCGCGCAGGCCTGGTGGGCGGCCTCCACCGCCAGTGCCGTCTTGCCGATGCCGCCCATGCCGGTGACGGCGAAGATGAGGAGAGGGAGCGCGGCGGCTTCGTCCGGGGCGGGTTCGAGGTGGGGGAGCAGGCGGCCCATTTCCGCCGATCGGCCGGTGAAGCCGAGGGGGCGGGGCGGGAGGGTGGTGGTCGCGGTAGGTACCGGGCCGTGGGACTGCTGCGGCGTACCGGTTCCGTGGTGCGGGCCTTCGCCTGGGCTACTGTCCGTCGCTGTGCGGTGGTTGGCCGACCGACTTGGCGGTGAAGGGGCTGTGAAAGGTGCTCCCCCGGAAGTCGAGGTGGTCTCCGCTGTACGTGACGGCGTCCGTGGAGCTGCGAAAAGGACCCTCCCGGGAGTCGGAGTCACGAGGCTGCGGGGCAGTCGGCTTCGGTTCCAGCTCGCGGAGTACGGCGACCGCCGCCCTGGCCGCGTTCGCGGCGGCCCGGGGCTGTGAACCCCTGGCGTCTTCATCCGACTTGCCCGCGTCGGCCTTGTCGCTGATGCCCCGGATGATCAACGCGCCCGCCTCACCTGCGAGGTGAACCGCGTGGGCGACGCCGGAGCTCTCCATCTCGATGCCGACGGCGTCGTTGTAGCTCGCCCTGATGCGTTGGGCGAGTTCGGAGTCGCTGTCCGCGAGGACGACATCCCCGACCGCGATCGGCTTGAAGTGGGCCTTCCCGCGCAACGCCTCCTTGGCCGCTTGCTCCAGACGGAAGGAGGCGCGCCATGCCTCCGGCCGGTCGAGGAAGCCGTCGGGCGTCTGCTTGCCTCCGTGGATGGCGTACACCTTGGTCGCGACCACGACGTCGCCGATGCCGATGTCGTCCTTCAACCCGCCGGCGACGCCGACGAAGAGCACGGCCTCGGGGCCGAGCCACGTCATCACCCGCTCGGTGATCGTGGCGGCCGTGAGCGTGCCCTCGCCCATGTCGACCAGGGCGACGTGCCAGGGGGTGCCGGGGAGCTTCCCTCGCCTGGCCCGCGTGCCGGTGCGCGCATGCGTGAGCTTCTCGACATCCGTGAGGTGGTCGAGTACGGCTTCGTATTCGAGGGACAGCGCGGTGAGGATCGCTACGGTGGGCATTGTCTCCGGCACGCTCTCAACGGTACTGGCAAGTGTCCTGCACGGACTGTGTGTTGGGGTACCGGGATGGGGCGAGGCCTTTGGGCCCCTGTCGCGCGCCGTACCGACACCAACTGGCAGATTTGGGCCACCCGATCACTGCCCACTCGTGGCCTGACCTGGGATTTTCTCGGCTGTCGTTGGCCCAAATCTGCCACTTCCCCTCAACACGGCCCAGAGGACGGCCCGGAGCGAACGCCCGCCTTCAGATTTCAGGGTCGGGGGTGAACCAAGCTCGGGATGACTGCGGCGCCGTAAGCAAAAGGATCATCACGATTGCGAGCAGAAGGGTCAGGAATCCGAAAAATATCGCCACGACCCGGGCGCCGCGATTGCCTTGCCACAGGCCGAGGGCTATCGAGCCCGGTAGGAGTGCGACGAGGCTGAGCAGCGCGAAACCCGGCTCGCCGCCTGTGATCGCAATGACCACACCAGAGACCAGAATGAAAGCGGCCATCAACACGTAGATCACAACCGCTCCGACGACCGGCGCCGGCGGTCTGTGTATCTCATCTGAGGTCGTCATCTGGCGGACGATAGCCCCGCCGGCCCGGGACCGGTCCCGACGTCCGCCGCCGTCGAAGCGGCACAATGCGGTCGTCGGTGTACGGCTTTTCGGCTGACGCCGTCCAGGACTCCGCGAACCCGCGCGCTTTACCGTGGTGCCACCGAGACTCGAAGACGGTACGGGGGCGGCGCAACGATGACGAACGGGTACGGCGGGGACCATCTCGACTTCCGGGACGGGGAGTTCACGGGGACCTTCATTGCGAAGGCGGAGTATCGCCAGCTTGGGCCCGCGCCCACGGCGCTGGATGCTCTGCCCGCGAGGGCAATCGGCTTCACTGGCCGTGAAGGTGAACTGCGCTCCCTGCTCAACGCCTTGGACCCGTCCCCGCCCGAGCGTCCGGCGGCTGTCCTCATCGCAGCAGTGTCCGGGCTCGGCGGCATCGGCAAGACGGCGCTGGCGGTGGAGGCGGCGTACGAGGGGTGCGAGCGAGGATGGTTTCCCGGCGGGGTGCTCTTTGTTGATCTGCACGGATACGACGATGATCCCGTCACGGCGGATCAGGCTCTTCAGGCCTTGCTGCGGGCCCTGGGCATCGAGCCCGAGCACATTCCGGCCACGGCGGATGAGCGGGCTGCGCTCTATCGTTCGACGCTCGCCCAGCGTGCCCAGGAGCGCGGGTCCGTGCTGGTCCTTGCCGATAACGCGTCCTCGCCGGCGCAGATACGTCCGCTCCTCCCCGGGCGCGGCGAACGGCACCGCGTTCTCGTCACCTCCCGTGACCGGTTGCCCCAACTGGGCGCGAGGCTCCTGCCGTTGGACCAACTGACGCCGAAGGAGGCGTACGACCTACTCGACCTCGCCTTGCGAATCGCCGACCCCGACGACAGCCGATGCGCGGACGAAGCCGAGGCGGCCTCGACTCTCGCCGAACGCTGCGGTCACCTTCCGCTGGCCCTGCAGATCGCCGCCGCGCTGCTGGTGGCCGACCGGGACAAGCCTGTTGCGGAGCTCGTCGCCGAACTGACCGAGTTTCGCGACAGACTCGATCACCTCGACGACGGCGAGCGCAGTGTTCGCGCGGCCTTCGACCTCTCGTATCGCCGTCTGCCGCCCGATCAGGCTCGCCTGCTGCGGCTGCTGGCGCTTGCACCGGGCCCGGACACGAGCGCTGAGGCGGTCACGGCTCTCGCTGCGACGAATGCGTTTCCAGCGCGCGCCCTGGAAGCCTTGGCCCGCGCGCATCTCGTGGAGAGGGGAAGTGGTCGGCAGCGGTGGCGGCTGCACGGACTGGTGCGGGCGTATGGCGCGAGTGTGGTGGCCGGAGATCCGGATTTGACGGAGGAGGGGGAGGCGGCGAGGGAGTGGTTGCTGGAGTTCTACTGGCGGTGTGCGGATGCCGCCGACGACCGTCTGCGATGGTTGCCGGGAATGCCGGAGCCGGGGCGTTTCGCGGGGCGGACGGAGGCGTTGGCGTGGCTGGACGCGGAGCGGGCGGGGTTGATTGCGGCGGTGCAGTGGGGGGTGGAGGAGCGGTACGCGTTCGCCGCCGTGATGCTGGCCGAGTGTCTGGTGAATTACCTGGAGTGGCGGCGTTACTTCGACGACTGGATCACCGTCGGCCGTGTCGGTCAAGAAATCACCCACCGTGCGGGGGACCGTCTCCGGGAGGCCGTGGCGTGGAACAGCCTGGGTATCGCCCTGTGGGCGGCGGGCCGGGTGGCGGAGGCCATTGACGCCCTTACGTGTGCTCGCGACCTGTTCCAGGCCACCAAGGACCGCCGTCGCGAGGCCGAGGCGTGGAACAACCTCGGCGGCGCCTTCCGGGAGGCGGGCCGGGTGGCCGAGGCGATCGACGCCCTTACACGCGCCCGCGACCTGCACGAGGCCGTCGGGGACCGCCACGGCGAGGCGTTCACCTGGAACAATCTCGGCCTGACTCTGCAGGCGGCGGGCCGGGTGGCGGAGGCCATTGATGCCCATACCCGCGCCCGTGACCTGTATCAGGCCGCCGAAGACCGCCGCCGCGAGGCTGCCGCATGGAACAACCTCGGCTGCGCCCTGCGGGAGGCGGGGCGTGTGGCGGAGGCCATCAGGGCATTCGGCCAGGCCATGGAGATCCACCGGGAGTTCGAGGACTGGTACGGGGCAGGCCAGACCTTCGAAAACCTTGCCCTCGCCCACGCGTCGGCTCACCGCCCGACCGAGGTCCGCACCGCCTACCTCCAAGCCGCCGACGCCTACACCCGGGCCGAGGCCCTGGACGAAGCCGACCGAGCACGCGTCCGCGCGGAGACGACAGACCCCAGGCCCGCCTCCTCCAATTCTCACCCCTTGACCGCCCCCCCCAAAGCAAACCCCCCACCCAACCTCCGCGCGACGAGCACATACAACAAAATCACCGGCGTCGAATAAATAACCGAGAACGCAGCCAACTGCCCATAAACCACTGTCCCCCGATTCCCGAAGAAGTCATTGATGCTCACCGAAGCCGGCATCTGATCCGGACTCAGCAGCAGCATGAACGGCACAAAGAAGTTCCCCCACATCATCACGAACGAGAAGACCGTCACCACCCCCACACCCGGCCCCATCAGCGGCAGCACGATCCGCAGCAGCGACTGGAACGACGACGCGCCGTCCGTCCAGGCCGCCTCTTCCAACTCCTTCGGCACCCCGTCCATAAAATTCTTCATCAGCCAAATGGCAAAAGGCAGTTGAGAAGCCGCGAAGAAGAAGATCGTGCCCTGCATGGTGTCGATCAAGTCCACCTGCACGAACAACGCGTACACCGGAACCATGATCGCCGTGATCGGCAGACTCGTGGCGAAGAGAATCGTCAGCAGGAACGGCCGGTTGAGCCGGGACCGGAACCGCGACAGCGGGTAGGCCGCCAGAGCCGCGCAGACGACCGTCAGCAGGGTCGCCCCGCCGCACAGGACCAGGCTGTTGAGCAGGGGCGTGAAGGTGATGTCGGGTTCGAGTACGGCGTCGAAGTTGTCCAGGGTGACGCCGTCGGGGATCTTCACCTGCAGGTTGGCGTCCGGGTCCAGGGCGGAGAGGACCACCCAGGCCAGCGGCAGGATGAAGGCGGCCGCTACGACGAGGAGGCCGGCGTCGGCGGCGTAACGGCGGTTGGCGCGGCGGGACTTGAAGGTCGGGGCTACGGGCATCTCAGACCTCCGTCCGCAGCAGGCGCATATAGACGAGGGAGAAGAGCGAGCCGACCAGGAGGAGGAGCAGGGCCACGGCGGTTCCGTACCCGATCATGCTTTTCTGGAAGGCCTGTTCGTACATGAAGAGGGGGAGGGTCTGGCTGCGGTTTCCCGGGCCGCCTCTCGTCATGACCCAGATCAGGCCGAAGACCGACAGCGTCTGGAGCGTGTTGAGCATCAGGTTCGTACCGATGGAACGTCTGATCATCGGGAGCGTGATGTGCCACATGCGGCGCCAACCGCCCGCGCCGTCGACCTCCGCGGCTTCTGTGATCTCCTTCGGGATTTCATTCAGCGCCGCCGAGTACACCAGCATTGAGAAAGCCGTGCCCCGCCATACATTGGCGAAGGAGACGGCCAGGATCGGAAGCGTGAACAGCCAGTTCTGGGACGGGAGATGCAGCCAGTCCAGAATGGCGTTCAACGTACCCTCGCGGCGGAAGAAGGCGTACAGGAGGAAACCTGCTACGACTTCCGGTAGTACCCAGGCCGTGATCACGATGCCGCCCGTGAGCGTGCGAACGGGCTTTGACGCGCGCTGCATCAGCGAGGCGAGGGCCAGGCCCAGGGTGTTCTGGCCGATGAGGGAGCTGAGAACGGTGAACACCAGCGTCAGCCATACGGCGTTGAGGAACGCCGCGTCCTGGAAAGCGTCGCGGAAGTTGTCGAAGCCGACGAAGGACGACTCGGCCTGGCCGGTGAGTTGGAGGTCCGTGAAGGCGATGTACGCGCAGTACGCGATGGGGCCCGCGAGAAAGAGGACCAGGAGGACGAAGGCGGGGGAGACGGGGAGGGCACGGGTGAGTGTGCGGCGGAGGGAGCGGCTCTTCGGCGTAGGCGGTGGGGCGGCCGGTCCCGGCGCGGTCTTGACGACGCCGGGACCGGCCGGGGGCGCGGCGGTCATGAACGGCTGCTCACTTCTCGCTCAACTCCCGCTTCTCGCTCACTTCTTGATCACTTGGTTGTCCGTGGCCGACTTGAGTTCCTCGTCGTAGCCGCTCGCCGCCTCCTCGACCGAGCTGTCGCCCGTCGTCACACCCTCCATGGCCTCCTGGATCGCCGTCGAGACCTTCGGGTACGCGGGGTAGGCGGGACGGTAGTGCGTACTGGACACCAGGTCCGTGAAGAACTTGATGCCGGGCTGTGCCTTCACGTACTCCGGGTCCTCGGCGACGTCCTTCCGCACCGAGATGCCGGAGTTGGAGATGTACCACTTCTGGGCGTTCGCCTTCGTCTGCATCGTCTCGATGAACTTGAAGGCCAGGTCAGGGTTGGCCGCCTCGGACGGGATCGACCAGGTCCAGCCGCCCGACATGCTCACCTTGCCGGGGGCCTGGCCGTGCTGGGTCGGCATGGCCGCGAGGCCCAACTTCTCCGACCACTCCGGCCATTCGTGGCCGCTGCCCTCCAGCCAGTCCTGCGGGAGCCAGGAGCCGTCGAGGTTGATGCCGAGCTTGCCCTCGGGGAGGAACTCGCCGCGGACCCTGGTCGCGATGTTCGGGTCAAGGGCGTCCGACACGTCGGGGCCGAGCTTCTCCTTGTAGACGGTCTCCACGAAGGTGAGGGCGTCCTTGAAGGCCTGGCTGCCGGTGATCCACTTCTTGGAGGCGGTGTCGTAGAGGGGGTCTTCGTCTCCGGTGCCCGTCCCGTACAGGAGCATTTCGAAGCCCTGCATGGCGGAGGCTTCGCCTGCCGGTTTGCCCGTGTAGACGTTGAGCGGGATGACACCGGGGACCTTCTGCTTGATGGTCCGGGCGGCTTCGAGGACGTCGTCCCACGTCTTCGGTTGCCAGTTCTCCGGCAGGCCCGCCTTCTTGAAGATTCCCTTGTCGAACCAGAGGCCCCGGGTGTCGGTCCCGTCCGGTACGCCGTACGTCTTGCCGTCCTCGGCCTTGGCCGCCGCCTTGGCCGTGTCGATGAACTGGTCCCAGTCCTTCCACTTCTCCAGGTACGGGTCGAGGGGCTTCAAGTACCCGCTCGTGATGTCCGAGTTGATGAGGAACGTGTCCTCGTACACCAGGTCCGGTGCCGTCTTGGGGGAGCGGAGCATCTGCTGGAGCTTCGTGTAGTACTCCGAGTCCGGCGCCTTGATCGGGACGAGCTTGACCTTCTTGCCCGGGTTCGCCTTCTCGAACTGCTTCTTCATGTCGGCCAGGTAGGTGTCCAGGACCTTGATCGAGTTGTCCGTGGACTGTTTGAAGGAGACCTCGATGGTGTCCGGGTCGCTTCCGGAGCCGCCGCCGCAAGCGGAGAGAGTGGTGGCGGCGAGCAGAGTCGCGAGGAGAAGAGGAGCGGCTGTGGGGCGCACGGGCACGACCTCCTACTGGCCGACGTCGTTGTGGCCGAGTTTGGCTGCATCGTGAACGTAAGAGCGGTGGTCTAGTCAGGTCAATGACCTTGCAGCGGCTTGAGCTTGGGCTTGGCAAGGACATCCCCCGCGGTGTCTCCAGTCTGCGGCGCACGCTTAAGGTACTGCCGAGTCGCCTGACCAGCAGGGACGTTGGGCGCCGAGAAGGGGGACAGAGACGTGCCGGGACAAGACGTCACCACAGGCCAGTTGCTGCTCGCCGAGTACGAGAGCGTGAAGGACGAGCAGAAGGCGCGGATCGGCTTCCGCGACAATCTCCTTTACGTCACCCTCGCGGTCGTCGCCGCCGTCATCGCCGCGGCCGCCCAGGCCAAGCAGGCCTCGATGCTGCTCGCCTTGCCGCCGGTGTGTGTCGTTCTCGGGTGGACCTACCTCGTGAACGACGAGAAGATCTCGGCGATCGGGGCCTACGTACGGGGCGAGTTGGGGCCTCGGCTGGCCCAACTCGCCGGTACTGAGGGCGCCTTCGGCTGGGAGATCGTCCACCGCGGTGACTCCCGAAGGGCCTCCCGCAAAGCCATCCAGTGCGGGATCGATCTACTCGCCTTCTGCGTCGTGCCGTTGGCGGGGCTCGTTGTGTACTGGGCCGGTGGTCAGGTCACCGGGGGCCTGCTGGCGGTGTCCGTGATGGAGGCGCTCGCTGTCGCGGGGCTGGGTGCCCAATTCCTGGTGTACGCCGGGGTGTTCACCTCTGCTTGACGGTACGCCGGTAGCCTTCGAGCGATCCGGACCGGAGGCCGCCGCCGTGCCAACTGCCCCTCGCCGCCTACCCCTTGATCCACCGATACTGCAACTCCGGCCTCCCCACCTGCCCGTACTGAGGACTCCGCCCCGCCCGCCCCGCGTCCACCAGATGCTCCAGATACCGCCGGGCAGTGATCCGCGATATCCCCACCGCCTCCGCCACTCCCGCCGCGGTCAGCCCCTCCGCGGAGTCCCTGAGCGCCCGGGTCACCCGCTCCAGCGTCGGCGCGCTCAGCCCTTTGGGCAGTGCCGCGGGCCCCGGTGCGCGAAGAGTCGCCAGCGCCCGGTCCACCTCGTCCTGGCCGCTGGCCTCGCCGGCCGCCGCGTGGAACTCCGCGTACCGCACGAGCCGGTCCCGCAGCGTCGCGAAGGTGAACGGTTTCAGGACGTATTGCACGACGCCCAGCGAGACGCCCTCCCGTACGACCGTGAGGTCCCGCGCGGAGGTGACCGCGATGACGTCCGCGTGATAGCCGGCGGCGCGGAGGGAGCGGGCGAGCTGCAGGCCGTGTACGTCCGGGAGATGGAGATCGAGGAGCAGCAGATCCACCGGCGTACGGTCCAGCGCCCGCCGCGCTTCCACCCCGGTGTGCGCCTTCCCCACCGCCGTGAAACCGGGCACGCGCCCCACATACATGACATGTGCGTCCGCCGCGACGGGATCGTCCTCGACGACCAGGACGCGGATGTCCTTGGAGGGCATGCTCATACGGTGCCTCCGTGCGGGGTGGGCTGCGGAGCCGAATCGGGCTCGAACTCGGGCTCGGCGTGGACCCTAGTCCCCTCAGCCGAAGTCTGCCCTGCGGAGGCACGCCCAGCTCCAACCCCGGCCCCCGCTCCCGGCAACGGCAACCGCGCCTCGAACGACGCCCCACCCCCCGCCGCCTCCGTCACGGTCAGCGTCCCGTCGTGTCGGCTGACGGCCTGCCGTACGAGCGCCAGTCCCAGCCCCCGGCCCCCCGGACCCGACGGTTTTGTCGACCAGCCGCGCTGGAAGACCGCCTCCGCGTGGGCCGGGTCCACGCCGTCCCCGGTGTCGGTGACCCGCAGGACCAGGCCCGACTCGTCGGCGAGTGCGGTGACCGTGACGCGGGCACTGACCGAGCCCTGGGCCGCGTCCACGGCGTTGTCGATCAGGTTGCCGAGCACCGTCACGAGGTCCCGTGCGGGGAGGGAGTCCGGCAGCAGGCCGTCGTCGATGCTGCTGTCCTCGGAGACGACCAGCTCGACGCCCCGCTCGTTGGCCTGGGCCGCCTTGCCGAGCAGCAGGGCCGCGAGCACCGGTTCGCTCACCGCCGCGACCACCTGGTCCGTCAGCGCCTGGGCCAGTTCCAGTTCGGCCGTGGCGAAGTCGACCGCCTCGTCCGCGCGGCCCAGTTCGATCAGGGAGACCACCGTGTGCAGCCGGTTCGCGGCCTCGTGCGCCTGCGAGCGGAGCGCCTGCGTGAAGCCGCGCTCGGAGTCCAACTCGCCCATCAGGGACTGGAGTTCGGTCACGTCGCGCAGGGTCACGACCGTGCCCCGGCGCTCACCGCTCGACACCGGCGAGGTGTTCACCACGAGCACCCGGGAGGCGGTGAGATGCACCTCGTCCACGCGCGGCTCCGCCGACAGCAGCGCCCCGGTCAGCGGGGCGGGCAGCCCGAAGTCCGCCACCGAGCGGCCGACCACATCGCCACTCACCCCGAGCAGCTCACGCCCGCCGTCGTTGATCAACGCCACCTTGAACTGGCCGTCGAGCATCAGCAGCCCCTCGCGTACGGCATGCAGTGCGGCCTGGTGATAGTCGTGCATCCGGCTGAGCTCGCCTGCGTTCATCCCGTGGGTGGAGCGACGCAGCCGGGCGTTGATCACGTACGTACCGACGGCGCCCAGCGCCAGCGCGCCCGCCGCGACGCCGAACAGCGCCGTCACCTGGTCCTGCACCCGCTCGCTTATGGCCTCGACCCGGATGCCCGCGCTGACCAGGCCGACGATGCGGCCTTCGTCGTAGATCGGCGTGACGGCCCGTACGGACGGGCCGAGTGTGCCGGTGTACGTCTCCGTGAATGGCTGGCCCTTGAGGGCGCGTTCGGTGTGGCCGAGGAAGGGCCGCCCTATCTGGTTCTTGTCGGGGTGGGTCCAGCGGATGGCCTTCGTGTTCATGATCGTGACGAAGTCGACCTCCGCGTGCCGCCGCACCTCGTTCGCATACGGCTGGAGGGTCTTCGACGGATCGGGGGTCCGTATGGCCTCCCGTACGGAAGGGGAGTCCGCTACGGAACTGGCCACGCCCATGGCCTGACGGCCCGCCGCGTCCTCGGCCTGGCTGCGGTCGCTGACGTAGGTGAACAGGGCGCACCCGGCCACCACGACGGCGACGAGAACTGCCTGCATGGCGAAGAGCTGGCCCGCCAGGCTGCGGGGCCGGGGGATACGCATGGAATCAGTCTGCCTCGTTGCATCCACGTGAACTAAATGAACGGAAGGGTGACCGGCCTCACAGGCCACGGGATAGTCACCGCAACCCCCGGACGTGAGCCGCACGCCGGTGATGCGACGATGACGTCAAGGAGGCAGCCGTGACGAATACGTCAAAAACGGCAGCTACCGCACCCGCGGGCAAGCGGGATCGCACCCACTACCTCTACATCGCGGTGATCATCGCGGTGGTGCTCGGCATCACCGTCGGTCTGGTCGCCCCCGACTTCGCGGTCGAGCTGAAGCCGATCGGCACCGGCTTCGTGAACCTGATCAAGATGATGATCTCGCCGATCATCTTCTGCACCATCGTGCTGGGCATCGGCTCGGTACGGAAGGCCGCGAAGGTCGGCGCGGTGGGTGGCATCGCACTCGGCTACTTCACGGTGATGTCGCTGGTCGCGCTCAGCATCGGCCTGGTCGTCGGCAACATCATCGACCCGGGTACGGGCCTCGCGGTCACCGACTCGGTCAAGGAGACCGGTCAGGCACAGGTCACCGAGGCCAAGAGCACCGAGGAGTTCCTGCTCGGCATCATCCCGACCACGATCGTCTCCGCGTTCACCGGCGGTGAAGTCCTGCAGACTCTCCTGGTCGCCCTGCTCGCCGGCTTCGCGCTGCAGGCCATGGGCGACGCGGGCCAGCCGATCCTGCGCGGTGTCGAGCACATCCAGCGCCTCGTCTTCCGCATCCTCGCGATGGTGATGTGGGCCGCCCCGATCGGTGCCTTCGGTGCCATCGCCGCGGTCACCGGCTCCGCGGGTCTCGACGCGCTCAAGAGTCTCGCCGTGCTGATGCTCGGCTTCTACGTCACCTGCTTCCTCTTCGTCTTCATCGTGCTGGCCGCGCTGCTGCGGGTGGTGGCGGGCCTGAACATCCTCACGTTCTTCAAGTACCTGGGCCGTGAGTTCCTGCTGATCCTGTCCACCTCCTCCTCCGAGTCCGCGCTGCCGCGGCTCATCGCGAAGATGGAGCACATGGGCGTCAGCAAGCCGGTCGTCGGCATCACCGTCCCGACCGGCTACTCCTTCAACCTCGACGGCACCATGATCTACATGACCATGGCGTCCCTGTTCATTGCCGACGCCATGGGTACGCCGATGTCGATCGGCGAGCAGATCCCGCTGCTGCTGTTCCTGCTGGTCGCCTCGAAGGGCGCGGCGGGTGTCACCGGGGCGGGTCTCGCCACCCTGGCGGGCGGCCTCTCGTCTCACAAGCCCGCCCTGGTCGACGGCATCGGCCTGATCGTCGGCATCGACCGCTTCATGAGCGAGGCCCGCGCCCTGACGAACTTCGCGGGCAACGCGGTCGCCACGGTGCTGATCGGTACGTGGACGAAGGAGATCGACCGTGAGCGGGTCGATCAGGTGCTGGCGGGGCAGCTGCCGTTCGACGAGAAGACGCTTCTTGACGACGATGTGGCTCCCGCCGGGGATGGGGTGGCTTCTCGCGAGGGCGAGGACAAGGAGCTCGCGAAGGCGTAGTTGCTGTGCGGGTGGCCGCCGTAGGGCTGCGGGTCGGTAGCCGGCTGCGGGTCCGTTGTGGCTGGTCGCGCAGTTCCCCGCGCCCCTGACGGGGCTGCGCCCCGAGAAAGACCCCGGGCGGCTGGGTGCCTCCCCCGTCGCTCAGCCGCCCGGTTTCAGTTGCTCAGCCCGGTCACCAGCTCGGTGGCCGGGCTGAGCCTTTGCTGCCACCGTCCCAACTCCCGCCGCCGGAAAAGCCTTTGCCCCCTCCCTGCGCAGGGCCCAGGCTGGAGAGCCGTAAGTGGGACGGGACGGTACGGAGGTGCGCATGGGGGACGACTCGGTGGTCACTGGCACGGAGGAGATGTCGGAGCCGTACTCGTTGGACGAGGTCGATGGTCTCTTCCACGAGTTCCTTCTGGCGGTCGCCCGGCCCAAGCGCAGGGACGGCGATCGCGATCTCACCAAGCGGCTCCGGGCGCACCTGGGTACGGCGCCTGGGGACCAGCCGGTGGTCAAGGCCGCCTACCCCCCCTACGACCTGCCGAATGTCCATCTGGCCCTGGAGCGCTGGTTCGCCGTCGAGGGGCGGACGCACGAGCTGATCGGGATGACCGGCTCGGAGAGCCGCGGCCACCTCACCCTGGGCGAGATCCTCGAATCGGCGAACCTGTACGACCGGTTCGTGCTCGGAGCCGTCGACTACGCGCATCTGCCGGTCTCCCCGGACGACGAACTCGCCTGTGTCTCCTTCGGGCTCTACCTCGGGCAGGAGGGCGAAGAGCGGTTCGCGCTGCTGCTGCGGGGCCCGGCGGACGAGTACGGACGCAACAAGGTCGAGCTCGAAGTCCTCGCCCCCGACAAGGCGTTCGCGGACCGGCTGCTCGCCGACATCGACGCGCTGATGCTCGAGCACAACATCTACCGCGGGCAAATCCTCTCCTTCGACGGCTCGGAGTTCGACAATGGACTCGGACCGTTTCGCTTCCACCGCCGGCCCGCGCTGACGCGCGAGGAGATCGTGCTGCCGCCCGGTCTTCTGGAGCGGGTGGAGCGGCAGGTCGTCGGGGTGGCCCGGCGCCGCGAGCGGCTGCGCGCGGCGGGCCAGCATCTGCGCCGCGGACTGCTCCTGTACGGGCCGCCCGGCACCGGCAAGACCCACACCATCCGCTACCTGCTCTCCCACCTGCCGGCGTTCACGGTCGTCATCCTCTCCGGCACGAGCATGGGTGCGATCGGCCCTGCGTGCCGGCTCGCCCGGATGCTCCAGCCCGCGCTCGTGGTCCTCGAGGACGTCGACCTGGTCGCCGAGGCCCGTGACTTCGACGGCGGCGTACAGCCCCTGCTCTTCCAGGTGCTGAACGAGATGGACGGCCTCGGCGACGACGCCGACGTTGCCTTCCTCCTCACCACCAACCGCGCCGACCTCCTCGAACCGGCCCTCGTCCAGCGCCCCGGCCGCGTCGACCTCGCCGTCGAGATCCCCCTCCCGGACGCCGACGGCCGCGCCCGCCTCCTCAGCCTGTACGGAGCCGGACTCGACCTCGGCAAGGACATCACCGAGGAGATCGTCACCCGCACCGAGGGCGTGACGGCCTCCTTCACCAAGGAACTCGTACGCCGGGCCGTACTCATCTCCGCCGAACGCGAGGCGAACCACACGGAGACGGAGGACCTCCGGGCGGCGGTAGACGAGCTGCTGTCGGACCGCGACCGCCTGACCCGCCGGCTCCTCGGGGTGAAGCACCCCGACGACCAGGACGAGGCCGACGATGACTGGCTGGTCGAGGAGAACTAAGGGCTCCGCTGGGGGCGGTTGTTGGGCGCAGATTCGTTGTGGCTGGTCGCGCAGTTCCCCGCGCCCCTGACGGGGCGCGACCGGAGCCGCCAGCCACCATGCTCACCAGCCACCACGTGCCCGCACCCTCTCACCGGCGGGAGGGGACGTGGGCCGGTGCGTCGTATGCCCGTCGCGTAGGTTCTGTCTCGGAGAACCAGGACCCTGCACCAGGCCAGGGCCGTATGCCCGGCCTGCGACGGGCTGACGCACCGGCCCACGGCCCCGACCCACCCACGCACCCCAGGGGCGCGGGGAACGGCGCGAGCAACCACAACGCACCCGCAGCTTCAAACCGCCCCTAGCGGAGCGCCTTGCCTTGACGTCGGCGTCAAGGATTACCGTCGCAGCATGCGAATCGGCGAGCTGGCGGCGCGGGCCGGGACCACCACGCGGACCCTCCGGTACTACGAGTCGCGGGGGTTGCTGCCCGCGCGACGTGGCTCCAACGGATACCGGACCTACGACGAGCACGATCTGCGGCTGTTGGAGCAGATCAGGACGTTGCAGGACTTCGGCTTCGAACTGGAGGAGACACGGCCCTTCGTGGAGTGTCTGCGGGCCGGGCACCCGGAGGGCGACCTGTGCCCGGCATCGCTGGCGGTGTACCGGCGCAAGCTGGGCGAACTGGACGCCCTGATCGGCGAGTTGCAGGCCGTACGGGCGCAGGTCGGTACGCAGCTGGCGAAGGCCGAGCAGACGCGCGACGAGCTGGCGGCCGGGGCGGAGGTTCCGGGCGGCCCGGAACCCGTATGCGAACTGGGAGGGCGGACGCGGTGATCAAGGCGGCAGGCGTGGCCGAGGTGACGGACGCGGATTTCGAGGCGGAGGTGATCGGGGCGGAACTGCCCGTGCTGGTGGAGTTCACGGCCGACTGGTGCCCGCCGTGCCGGCAGATCGCGCCGGTACTGAGCGCAGTCGCCTCCGAGGAGGGCGACCGGCTCAAGGTGGTCCAGCTGGACGTGGACACGAATCCGGAGACCACGAACGCGTACGGGGTGCTGTCGATGCCCACGCTCATGGTGTTCCGTAACGGCGAGCCCGTGAAGTCCATGGTGGGAGCCAGGTCGAAGCGGCGGCTGCTGGAGGAGCTGTCCGACGTGCTCTGACCTCCACACACACCTCCCCATACAAAGGAATCCCCCGCAGGCAATTGCCTGCGGGGGATTCCTTTGCGTATATTTAATGGTTCGCGACTTCATGAGGATTAGGTCGCGGAGAAGTTGAGTAAGCACAGTATATCGGGCCGGGAGTGGAATTGTCAAACACCGATTTTCCGGACGATGAATTCCGCCGTGAGCAGGAATTCATCGACGGGTTGTACGCGCGCGTCGACGCCCTCCGCGGCGGCACCGAGACCTCCGTGGCGGACGCGCTCGCGCAGGGCAGTACGCCGATGCAGGCCCGCCTGGAGCGGGACATCCTGGTCGCCGAGCGCTCGGGGCTGCTCGCCGCGCTGAACGCGGTGGACGGTTCCCTCTGCTTCGGCCGCATCGACCTCACCACCGGAACCCACCATCACATCGGCCGGATCGGCATCCGCGCCGACGACACCGAACTCACCCCGATCCTGATCGACTGGCGGGCCCCGGTCGCCCGCCCGTTCTACCTCGCCACCGGCCATACGCCCATGGGCCTGCGCCGCCGCCGGCACATCACCACCGAGGGCCGCGCCGTCACCGCCCTGCACGACGAGATCCTCGACCTGGGCGACCAGGAACGCACCGGCCACGAGGACCCGACGGGCGACGCCGTGCTGCTCGCCGCCCTCAACTCCGCGCGCACCGGCCGTATGGGCGACATCGTGCGGACCATCCAGGCCGAGCAGGACCGCATCATCCGCGCCCCGCACCGCGGGGTCCTCGTGGTCGAGGGCGGCCCGGGTACGGGCAAGACCGCCGTCGCCCTGCACCGCGCCGCGTATCTCCTGTACGAGCACCGGGAGTTGCTCGCCAGGCGGGCTGTCCTGATCGTCGGCCCGAACCCGGCGTTCCTCGGCTACATCGGCGAGGTCCTGCCCTCGCTCGGCGAGACGGGCGTGCTGCTCGCGACCGTCGGCGA
Source organism: Streptomyces pseudoechinosporeus (assembly GCF_054783935.1). Lineage (NCBI taxonomy): Bacteria > Bacillati > Actinomycetota > Actinomycetes > Kitasatosporales > Streptomycetaceae > Streptomyces > Streptomyces pseudoechinosporeus. Next base: position 162,191 of record NZ_BAAGPS010000003.1, on the reverse strand, counting down.
GCTCTACCCCGGCGTGAAGGCGACCGCGACCGACACCCCCGAGGCCGCCGCCGTGAAGGGCCGCGCCGACATGGCCGACGTCCTCGCCGCCGTCGTACGCGACCGCGAGGCCCTTCCCGACCCGGTGATCGCCATCGAGCACGACCGGGACATCCTGATGCTCGACGACGATCTCGTACGCGTCGCCCGCGAGCGCACCCGCGAGGCGAAGCTGCCGCACAACGCCGCCCGCGAGCACTTCGAGGGCCACATCCTCAACACCCTCACCGACATGGTCGCCGAGCGGATCGGCACGGATCCCTTCGACGGTACGAACCTGCTCGACGCCAGTGACATCACGCAGATCCGCGAGGAGCTGGCCGAGAACGCCGAAGTCTGGTCGGCCATCGACCAGTTGTGGCCGCGGATCACCCCGCAACGCCTCGTCGCGGACTTCCTCGCCGAGCCCGACGGCTACCTCTCCGAGGCGGACGCCGCCGCCATCCGGCGCCCGGTGACGCGCTCTTGGACCACCGCCGACGTCCCTCTGCTCGACGAGGCCGCCGAACTCCTCGGCGAGGACGACCGATTGGCGCGGGCCGCGGCCGAGAAGGAACGCGAGGAGCAAGTGGCGTACGCGCAGAGCGTGCTGGACATCTCGTACGCCTCACGGACGTACGAGTTCGAGGACAAGGAGGAGGACGACCCCGAGGCGGGCGAGGTCCTCTCCGCGCACGACATCATCGACGCCGAGCGGATGGCCGAGCGGCACGAGGAGGACGACCACCGCAGCGCCGCCGAGCGGGCCGCGGCCGACCGTACCTGGGCGTTCGGGCACATCATCGTGGACGAGGCGCAGGAGTTGTCGCCGATGGCGTGGCGGCTGCTGATGCGGCGCAGTCCGACGCGGTCGATGACGCTCGTCGGGGATCCGGCACAGACGGCGGACGCGGCGGGCGTCGGCTCCTGGTCGGGCATCCTCCATCCGTATGTCGAGGACCGCTGGGAGCACACCCGCCTGGCCGTCAACTACCGCACCCCGTCCGAGATCATGGACGTCGCGGCAGCTGTGGTGCGCGCCGAGCATCCCGGCTTCGAGCCGCCGAGTTCGGTGCGGTCGACGGGCGTACGGCCCTGGGTGCGGGCCACGGACGATCTGCCGGGAGCTGTGGCGAAGGCGGTCGCGGAACTGACCCCGGACGAGGGGCGGTTGGCGGTGATCGCGCCCCGCGATCTGCACCGGTCGCTGGCCGCCCGCCTTGACGGTGTCACGGCGGGCCAGGAACCCGACCTGACGCGGTCGGTCGTGCTCCTCGACCCGCGTCAGGCCAAGGGCCTGGAGTTCGACTCGGTGCTGGTGGTCGAGCCCTCGCGGTACGGCACGAGCGATCTGTACGTGGCGCTGACCCGGGCCACGCAGACGCTGGGCATCGTGCACACGGGGGAGCTGCCGCAGGCGCTGGCGACGGCCTTCTGAGCGGACCGGCTTTACGGGTGCATCACCACAACTCCACATCTCCCGCAGGCATCACCAAGTCGTAACAGTTGACGTCATGGTTACAGCTTGTGCATGCCTGGTGCTGTAAGCGTGTTCGCATGAACCCTCAACCATTCGCCGCGGCTCCGGACGACGCGCCCCCACTCGAGTCGTTACGCGTCGAGCCGTTGCTGACGTCGGCCTTCGACACGGACCCGGCCGGCGTGTACGCGCAGCTGCGGCGTATGTACGGTCCGGTGGCGCCGGTCGGCCTCATGGGCGTACCGGTGTGGCTGGTCCTCGACTACCGCGAGGTCCTGGACGTGCTCCGCCAGGAGAGCGTGTGGCGGCGGGACATCCGGTACTGGCGGGCGCGGGCCGAGGGGCGGCTGCCTCAGGACTGGCCGCTGCTCGCGGGCTACGAGGTCCGGCAGACGATGTTCATGGACGACGAGGAGCATCTGGCCGCGCGGCAGACGTACCACTCGGCTCTCGGTCCGTTCCAGGACGCCCGTACGCCGCAGGGGTGGGAGCTGCGGTCGGCCGTCGTGTCGTACGCGGACGAGCTGGTCGCCATGCTGGCGGCGGAGTCCGGTTCCGCGGGGTTCATGGACCTGGCCGCGCAGTACACCAGGCCCCTGCTGCTGATGGTCACGACCCGGTTGTTCGGCTTCCCCGTCGAACTCGGGGACGAGATGGTCATAGACATGTGGCGGATGCTCGACGGCGGGCCCGACGCGGGGCCCGCCACCGGGCGGGCGCTCGCGGCCATGACCCGGCTGGCCGCGCACCGGCGGGCCGTGCCCGGCGACGACCTCACCTCGTACATGCTCCTCGCCGATCCGTCGCTGTCCGACGAGCAGCTCGGCCGGGAGCTGTTCATGAACGCGGTGTATCTCAACGACATCACCGGCAACATGGTGTGCAACACGCTGCTGGAGGTGCTGCGCGGCAACGCCACCGTCCGGCGGAGCCTGTCGGCCGGGCAGCTCGGCGAGACCATCAACCGGGCCGCGCTGGCCAACGTGCCCGTGGCCAACATGTGCTTCCGCTTCGCGGCGCGTGATGTGCGCCTTGGCAACTTCTGGGTCCGGGCGGGCGACGTGGTTTCGCCGTCCGCGGCGGCGGCCCACCAGGACCTGATGGCGATCGGCTCCCACCTCGTGGACTCCACGGTGAGCACGCGGGCGCATCTGGGGTGGGGTGCGGGGCCGCACCAGTGCCCGACCGCTGCCCGCGAGCTGGCGGGCGCGGTGGTGGCCACGGCCGTGGGCCGCATCTTCGACCACTTCACCAAGGTCGAACTCACGCTTCCCGCCGACCAGTTGCCCTGGCGTTCGGGCCCGGTCGTACGGGGCCTGCGCCTGCTCCCCGTCCGCTACGAACTCGGCCCCGGCCATCCCGCCATCGGCGATCCCGCCCGCCAGGGCCCGGCGCACACTGCCGCGAACGGAGCCCCGCGGTCGGATCCCTCGCAGGCGTCCAGGCACCATGCGAGGGGTCTGCTGGCGGCGCTGCGGCATCTGATGTGGGGCACGCGAAAGGGGAGTTGAGGGGGCGGAACAACCCCTCCTACGCCGGCCGCAGCCACACCGTGGCCAGCGGCGGCAGCGTCAGCCGGATGCTCGCCGGACGCCCGTGCCAGCCCTGGGCTTCCGGCTTGAGGGGGTCGGGGTTGGTGACGTCGCTGCCGCCGTAGCGGGCGGAGTCCGTGTTCAGCACCTCGTGCCAGGCGGGGATGTCGTCCGGGACCCCCAGGCGGTAGTCGCGCCGGACCACCGGCGAGAAGTGGGACACCGCCAGCAGCGGCGAGCCCGCGGCGTCGAAGCGCAGGAACGCGAAGACATTGTCGTCCGCCGCGTCCCCCGTGACCCACGAAAATCCGGAGGGATCCGTATCGCACTCCCAGAGCGCCGGAGTCCGCCGGTAGACGGAGTTCAGGCTGCTTACCAGGTTGCGTACGCCCCGGTGGTCCGCCTCCGCGCCGTATGCCGGGTCGAGCAGCCACCAGTCCGGGCCGTGGCTCTCCGACCACTCCGCGCCTTGCGCGAACTCCTGCCCCATGAAGAGGAGCTGCTTACCGGGATGCGCCCACATGAAGCCCAGATACGCGCGGTGGTTGGCCCGCTGCTGCCACCAGTCGCCCGGCATCTTCGACACCAGCGACCGCTTGCCGTGCACGACCTCGTCGTGCGAGATGGGCAGCACGTAGTTCTCGCTGTACGCGTACACCATCGAGAACGTCATCTCGCCGTGGTGGTACTTCCGGTGCACGGGCTCCTTGGAGACGTAGTCGAGCGAGTCGTGCATCCAGCCCATGTTCCACTTCAGCCCGAAGCCGAGACCACCGAAGCCGCCGGGCCCGATGTGGTGGGTGGCGCGCGTGACGCCGTCCCAGGCGGTGGACTCCTCGGCGATGGTGACGACGCCGGGCTCGCGCCGGTACACCGTGGCGTTCATCTCCTGCAGGAAGGCGACCGCGTCGAGGTTCTCGCGTCCGCCGTGCACGTTCGGGGTCCACTGGCCGGGCTCGCGGGAGTAGTCGAGGTAGAGCATCGAGGCCACGGCATCGACCCGCAGCCCGTCGATGTGGAACTCCTCGCACCAGTACACGGCGTTGGCGACGAGGAAGTTGCGGACTTCCTTGCGGCCGTAGTCGAACTCCAGGGTGCCCCAGTCGGGGTGCGCGGCGCGGAGCGGGTCCTCGTGTTCGTACAGCGGGCGGCCGTCGAACTCGGCCAGCGCCCAGTCGTCGCGCGGGAAGTGGGCGGGCACCCAGTCCATGATCACGCCGATGCCGGCCCGGTGCAGCGCGTCGACGAGGTACTTGAAGTCGTCGGGGGTGCCGAGGCGGGCGGTGGGGGCGTAGAAGCCGGTGACCTGGTAGCCCCAGGAGCCGCCGAAGGGGTGCTCGGCGACCGGCATCAGCTCGACATGGGTGAAGCCCAGGTCGGATACGTAGGCGGGGAGTTGCTCGGCCAGCTGGCGATACGTCAGCCCAGGGCGCCAGGACGCGAGATGGACCTCGTACACCGACATCGGCGCCTCATGGGCGGGCCGCCCCGCCCGCTGGGACATCCACGCGCCGTCCTGCCACTCGTGGTGCGACGCGGTCACGACGGAGGACGTCTTGGGCGGAACCTCGGTACGCCGCGCCATCGGATCCGCCCGCTGGGTCCTGGAACCGTCCGGCCGCATGATCTCGAACTTGTAGAGCTCGCCCTCGCCGAGCCCCGGCACGAACAGCTCCCACACCCCGGAGGAGCCCAGCGACCGCATCGGATACGCGGTGCCGTCCCAGAAGTTGAACGATCCGGCCAGCCGCACCCCGCGCGCGTTCGGCGCCCAGACCGTGAAACGGGTACCGGTCACCCCCTGGTGCTCCATCAGCTCCGCACCGAGCGCCTTCCACAACTGCTCATGGCGCCCCTCACCGAACAGATGCAGATCCAGCTCGCCGATGGCGGGCAGGAAACGGTACGCGTCCTCGACCTCCTGGACGCTCCCCTCGTACTCCACCACCAGCCGGTACGCCGGCACCTCCCGCAGCGGCAGCACGGCCGAGAAGAACCCGTCCCCGTCGTCGTGCAGCTCGGCCCGCAGCTCCTCCGCGACCACGGTCACCGAGCGCGCGTACGGACGCAGCGCCCGGAAGACCACACCGCCCGACACCGGATGCGCCCCGAGCACGGAATGCGGATCATGATGCGCCCCGCCCAGCAGCCGCTCCCGTTCACCGCGATCCAGTACGGCCAGGGGGCGCACCTGTGCACCGGGCTCCACCGTGGCCGCCGCCTCGGACGGCTCGGTCGCGGCCTCCGCGGGCCGGGACTGCGGAGTGACACCTGGCTTGGGTACCTCGTTCATGGCCTTGGCCTTCGTGCTCTTCGGCTGCTGGGCGGCTGGGTTCGGGCGGGATGTCACAGGTGGGGCCTCCTCGGGCGGGTGAGGTGGGGCGGATCAGGATGCCGCGATGCCACCGGCCAAACGCTGGACCGCGGCCAACGGTACGGGCAGCCAGTCGGGCCGGTGCCGGGCCTCGTACACGACCTCGTAGATCGCCTTGTCCGTTTCGTACGCACGCAGCAGTACGGGCTCGGAGCGCGGGTCACGTCCGCTGACCTCGGCGTATCCGGAACAGTACGCGGCCCGGCAGCGATCGGCCCAGCCCGACACGAGCGGCTCATGGGAGTGCGCCGCGTAGTCGAAGGACCGGAACATGCCCGCGATGTCCCGCGCGGTCGGCTGGGGCAGCCGGCGCTCGGTGAGCGGCTTCGACGGCTCGCCCTCGAAGTCGATCAGCGACCAGTCGCCGGCCGGGGCCCGCAGACACTGCCCGAGATGCAGATCGCCGTGTATCCGCTGCGCGGTCCAGGTCTCGCCCTCCGCCGCCAGCTCGGCGAGCGCCTCGAACGCGGACCGCAGCCCGGATGCGTACGGACGCAGCGCGGGCACCGCCTGGACCGCCGCCTCCAGCCGCTCGATCATGCCGTCGACGAGCATCTCCATCTGGGTGTGGCCCAGCGTGACCGTCGGCAGCGCCCGGGCCAGCGCCGTGTGCACCTCGGCGGTGGCCCGCCCCAGCGCCCGCGCCTCGCCGGTGAAGTCCTCGCCCTTGGCCAGCTCGCGCAGCGCCAGGTCCCAGCCGTCCGTGGCGCCGCGCACAAAGCGCTGCAGCACACCCAGGACGTACGTATCGCCGTCCAGGTCGCCGATCATCCAGCCGGCCGGCGCGGGAACCCGCGGGCAGCCCTCGCGGGCCAGCGCCATCGGCAGCTCCAGATCGGGGTTGACGCCCGGCAGGATGCGGCGCAGCAGCTTTAGGATGAACGTATCTCCGTAGACGATCGAGGAGTTCGACTGCTCGGCCGTCACCACCCGCGGCACCAGGTCCTCCCGGAGTTCCTGCCGGGTGTCGCGCTCGAAGCGCAGCGTGCCGACCTGCGTCCTCGTCCGCAGCGCCTCCAGGAGCAGATCGGCGGCGCGCGGGTCGTGCAGCGCCTCGTACACCGTCCGCCCGGCCAGTGGCCCCTCTTCGGGATGGCCGATCAGCGCGGGCGCCAGCCGTGGCGGGAGCGCCTCGCGCACGCCGATCAGCAGCTGGTAGCAGTCACCGGGATGCGGCAGGGCGCCATGCGCGGGGGTGAGCGGCTGATGGGCCCGTACGAGCAGATGCAGCAGCCCCAGCTTCGCGTTCCACGGCAGCAGCTCGACCGCCGCGACCAGCGAGAAACCGGTCACGGGTCGCCCTTTGCCCGCGAACCACCGCTGCCTCGGCAGCCACTCGCGCAACAGCGGATCGAGGGATGCGAGGAGGTCCGGGCTCGTGGTGGCGGGGCGGGTGACGGCTTCCGACATGGCGTCGCGTCCTTTCCCCTTTTCGGTTCGCCTCCGGGGCGCTCCGGCTCACGCGGGTGGGCGGGGTGTTACTGATGCGTGCCCAGGGCGGGGCGGGGAAAACCGCCCCGCCCTGTCGTTTTTGCGCAGTTCCCCGCGCCCCTTGCGGGGCGCGGGTCCTACGTTTCTACGCCATGTCCTTGCGCAGGCGGAACCAATAGAAGCCGTGTCCCGCGAGGGTGAGGAGGTAGGGCAGGTCGCCGATGGCGGGGAAGCGGACGCCGCCGATGAGTTCGACGGGGTGGCGGCCGTTGAAGGTCTTCAGGTCGAGTTCGGTGGGCTGGGCGAAGCGGGAGAAGTTGTGCACGCACAGCACCAGGTCGTCCTTGTACTCGCGCAGGAAGGCGATGACGGCCGGGTTGGTGGAGGGCAATTCGGTGTAGGAGCCCAGGCCGAAGGCGGGGTTCTGTTTGCGGATCTCGATCATGCGGCGGGTCCAGTGCAGCAGGCTGGAGGGGCTGCTCATGGAGGCCTCGACGTTGGTGACCTGGTAGCCGTAGACCGGGTCCATGATCGTGGGCAGGTAGAGGCGGCCGGGATCGCAGGAGGAGAAGCCGGCGTTGCGGTCCGGGGTCCACTGCATGGGGGTGCGCACCGCGTCGCGGTCGCCGAGCCAGATGTTGTCGCCCATGCCGATCTCGTCGCCGTAGTACAGGATCGGCGAGCCGGGCAGCGACAGCAGCAGCGCGGTGAACAGTTCGATCTGGTTGCGGTCGTTGTCCAGCAGGGGGGCCAGGCGGCGGCGGATGCCGATGTTGGCGCGCATGCGGGGGTCCTTGGCGTATTCGGCCCACATGTAGTCGCGTTCTTCGTCGGTGACCATCTCCAGGGTGAGTTCGTCGTGGTTGCGCAGGAAGATGCCCCACTGGCAGCCGGACGGGATGGCGGGGGTCTTGGCGAGGATCTCGGAGACCGGGTAGCGGGACTCGCGGCGCACCGCCATGAAGATGCGGGGCATGACGGGGAAGTGGAAGGCCATGTGGCATTCGTCGCCGCCGGCGCCGAAGTCGCCGAAGTAGTCGACCACGTCCTCGGGCCACTGGTTGGCCTCCGCCAGCACCACGGTGTCCGGGTAGTGCTCGTCGATCTCCTTGCGGACCCGTTTGAGGAACTCATGGGTCTGCGGGAGGTTCTCGCAGTTGGTGCCCTCCTCCTGGTAGAGGTACGGCACCGCGTCGAGGCGGAAGCCGTCGATGCCCAGGTCCAGCCAGAACCGCAGCGCGGAGATCATCTCCTCCTGCACGGCCGGGTTCTCGTAGTTCAGGTCCGGCTGGTGCGAGAAGAAACGATGCCAGTAGTACTGCTTGCGGACCGGGTCGAAGGTCCAGTTGGAGGCCTCGGTGTCGACGAAGATGATCCGGGCGTCCTGGTACTGCTTGTCGTCGTCCGCCCACACGTAGTAATCGCCGTAGGGGCCGTCCGGGTTGTTGCGTGACTCCTGGAACCACGGGTGCTGGTCGCTGGTGTGGTTCATCACGAAGTCGATGATCACGCGCATGCCCCGCTGATGGGTCGCGTCCACGAACTCCACGAAGTCCGCCAGGTCCCCGAAGTCCGGCAGCACGGCCGTGTAGTCGGAGACGTCGTAGCCGCCGTCGCGCAGCGGCGATTTGAAGAACGGCGGTAGCCATAGGCAGTCGACGCCGAGCCACTGCAGATAGTCGAGCTTGGCGGTGAGGCCTTTGAGGTCGCCGATGCCGTCGCCGTTGCTGTCCTGGAAGGAGCGGACGAGGACTTCGTAGAACACCGCGCGTTTGAACCACTCCGGGTCGCGGTCCTTGGCGGGGGTGTCTTCGAAGGTGTCCTGAACGGGCTCGTTGACGATCATGGTGTGGGTGACCCTCCGATCGGTGAGGACGGTCGCAGGACCCTCAGGATGTGCGCCGGCTGCCTGCCGGGCTCGAGGCGCACGTAGTTGGCCCTGCCCCAGTGGTAGGTGGCGCCGGTGAGCTCGTCGCGCACCGGCACGGTCTCGTGCCAGTCCAGGCCGAGTCGCGGCATGTCCAACGAGACCGTGGCCTCCTGGGTGTGGTGTGGATCCAGGTTGGCCACCACGAGCATGGTGTCCGTCCCCGCCCGTTTGCTGAACACCAGCACCGCCTCCTGGTCCGCTTGGTGGAAGTGGAGATCCCGCAGCTGGCGCAGGGCCGGGCTGTGCCGCCGGATCTCGTTGAGCCGGGTGATGAGGGGGGAGATGCTACGGCCCTCCCGCTCGGCCAACTCCCAATCCCGCGGTCGGAGTTGGTACTTCTCCGAGTTCAGGTATTCTTCGCTGCCCGCCCGCACCGGGGCGTTCTCACACAGCTCGAACCCGCTGTAGACCCCCCACGCCGGCGACAGCGTGGCGGCCAGCACCGCCCGCACCTCGAAGGCGGGCCGGCCGCCGTGCTGCAGATACTCGTGCAGGATGTCCGGGGTGTTCACGAAGAAGTTCGGCCGCATATAGCTCGCCGCCTCGCCGGACAGCTCGATGAGGTAGTCGGTCAGCTCCTGCTTGGTATTGCGCCAGGTGAAGTACGTATACGACTGCTGGAAGCCGATCTGGGCCAAGGTGTGCATCATCGGCGGCCGAGTGAATGCCTCCGCCAAAAAGATCACATCCGGGTCGGTGCGCCGGATGTCGGCCAGCACCCGCTCCCAGAAGACGACCGGCTTGGTGTGCGGATTGTCCACCCGGAAGATCCGCACCCCGTGCGCCATCCAGAACCGCAGCACCCGCAGCGTCTCCGCGATCAGCCCGGGCATGTCCCGGTCGAAGGCGATGGGGTAGATGTCCTGGTACTTCTTCGGCGGGTTCTCCGCGTACGCGATGCTGCCGTCCGGGCGGTGGTGGAACCACTCGGGATGCTTGCCCACCCAGGGATGATCCGGGGAGCACTGCAGCGCGAAGTCCAGCGCGATCTCCAGACCCAGCTCGCCGGCCCTCGCCACGAACGCGTCGAAGTCCTCCAGGGTGCCCAGGTCCGGGTGGATCGCGTCGTGACCGCCGGCCGGGGAGCCGATCGCCCAGGGCACCCCCACGTCGTGCGGGCCCGCGTTCAGGGTGTTGTTGGGGCCCTTGCGGAAGGTGGTGCCGATCGGGTGGATGGGCGGCAGGTAGACCACGTCGAAGCCCATCGCGGCGATCGCCGGCAGCCGCCGCGCGGCGCTCTGGAAGGTGCCGCTGACCGTCGGCTTGCCCGTCTCGACGACCGCGCCCTCCGAACGCGGGAAGAACTCGTACCACGAGCCGTACAACGCCCGCTCCCGCTCCACCAACAACGGCAACTGCTCGGAGGACGAGACGAATTCGCGCAGCGGATGGCGGGCGAGGACGTGGTCCACGTCCGGGGTGAGGGCGGCGGCGAGGCGGGCCGCGGCGGGGCGGGCCGTGTCGCGCAGGGCGTCCGCGGCGGCGAGGATCGTGTCACGGCGGCCCCTGCTCTTCGGCACGCCGGTCGCGGCCCGCTCGTACAGCAGCGCGCCCTCCTCCAGGACCAGCTCGGTGTCCATGCCCGCCGGGATCTTGATCTGCGCGTGATGGCGCCAGGTGGTGATCGGATCGCCCCAGGCCTCCACGGTGTAGGTCCAGCGGCCTTCCTGCGGTACGGAGACGGTGGCGCCCCAGCGGTCCGTACCGGGGGCCAGTTCCCGCATGGGGGTCCAGGGACCGGCGTTGCCCTCCGGGTCCCGCAGTACGACGTTGGCGGCCACCGCGTCATGGCCCTCCCGGAACACCGTCGCCGAGATCTCGAACGACTCGCCCACCACGGCCTTGGCGGGGCGCCGCCCGCACGCGATGAGGGGGCGGACGTCCAGGACGGGGATACGCCCGATGAGGGCGTCGCCTGGTGGCGCGGCGTTCGGTGCCGTGGTGTCCAGTGGCGTGGCTTCTGTGGGTTCGGCCTGGGCCGAAGGTTCGGCTTGTGGCGACTCGGGTTTCGGCGGCGCGGTCTTCGCCGATTTGGCCTTCGTCTTCGCGGTCTTCGTGGCCTTCACAGGCTTCGCGGACTTGGCGGCTTTCGTGGCTTTGGCGGGTGTGGCTTTCGCCCGCTTGGCTGCCGCCTTCTTCGCGGGTGTGGCTTTGGCCGTCTTCACCGGTTTGGCCGCTGCCTTCTTCGCGGGTGAGGCCTCCGCCGCCTTCGCGGGGGTGGCCTCAGCCTTTGCGGGCTTTTCGGCCGCTGCCTGTTCCGGCTTCCCGGCCGCCGTCTGCTGCGGCGGGCCGGCTTTCGCCCCGTTTGCGGGGGGTGTGCTGGTGCTGGGTGTCGGAGGTGATGACGAGTGGTGCGTGGCGGGCATGACCGCTCCTGTCCGCGTCAACGTGGGCGGGCGGATGGGGGTGTGGGGAGGTGGGTCCTGCGGGGCGTACGGGGGAGCCTTCCCACCCTAATCGGGTGGGCAATCCGGCACGTTGTTAACTACTCGCACGTATCTCCGCACACAAGACCGACCCCGTCCAGTGATACTCCATGGACGGGGCCGGTCGGTGAACGTGCAACTACTTAGGGGTTGCTGACCTGCAAGAGCTTGTTCGGTGAGCCGAGGCCAGCGGTGGATATCTTCCCGGACGCCGCCTGCGCGACAAGCGCCTTGCTCACGTCGGCCGGACTCGCCGTGGCGTGATCGGCCAGATAGAGCGCCGCCGCGCCTGCGGCATGGGGCGACGCCATCGACGTACCGGAGAAGGTGGCATTTCCGGTGTCGCTCGCGTTCGACGCGGAGGTGACGTCCACGCCGGGTGCGAACAGATCGAGCCGGGCACCCCAGTTCGAGAAGCTCGCCCGCGCGTCCGCCGCATCGCTCGCGCCGACCGTGACCGCCTCCGCGACCCGGGCCGGCGAGTACAGGCTCGCCGGGAGACCGTCGTTGCCGGCCGCGACCGTGTACGTGACGCCGGACGCGATGGAGTTGCGGACGGCGGCATCGAGTTGCGCGTTCGCGAAGCCGCCCAGGCTCATATTGGCCACCGCGGGCTTCTGGGCGTTCTTGGTCACCCAGTCGATGCCCGCGATCACCTGGGCGGTGGTGCCCGCACCCTCGTCGTCGAGTACGCGGACCCCGACGACGTTGGCCTTCTTCGCCACGCCGTACGTCGTGCCGGCGATGGTGCCCGCCACATGCGTGCCGTGGCCCTGGCCGTCCTGCGCGGTGGCGTCGTTGTCGACGAAGTCCCAGCCGTAGCTCGCCCGGCCGCCGAAGTCCTGGTGCGTGATCCGGATTCCGGTGTCGATGACGTACGCCGTCACGCCCTGGCCCGCGGACTCCGGCCACGTGTAGCTCTTGTCCAGCGGGAGGTTCGGCTGGTCGATGCGGTCGAGGCCCCACGGCGGGTTCTTCTGCTGGTGATCGAGAGTGACTCTGGTGTTCTGCGTGACCGAGGCCACGCGTGAGTCGGCGGCGAGGCGCTTGGCCTGTTGCTCGTCGACCTTCACCGCATAGCCATTGATCGCGGTGCTGTAGGTGTGGCTGATTTTCGCCCCGTACGTTTCGACGAGGTCCTTGCCCGCGTTCGACGGGGCCTTCGTTCCGCCCTTGAGCGTGACGATGTAGCTGTCACTGACGGAGCCGGGGGCGTCGGCGCCGAGTATCTGCCCCAGTGGGGCGGCCTGTGCGGGCAGGCTGGTGGCCGAAAGCACCGCGGCCGTGATGACCGCGGTGAGGCCTCCCGCCCAGGACAGACGCCGTTTGTACGTCACTGCCATGGTGTGAGTTCCCCTCCTCAACTCGACGTACTCCGACCGCAGTTACGTGCGCCCTGACAGGTGCAGGTCGGATCGCCGTTGGCAGCCTCTCGTGCGGTGTGAAGCCCCACAAGGCCGCACGGCATGGCGGAATCGGCCATATCTCGCGTGGTGTACGTGTGAAGGTTGCGGCGATTTCCAGCCGGGTTTTGTACGGCGAGATGGGGGCGGTGACATATGCGACTCCGCCGCAGGGGAGCGCCCCAAAGGGGCGCGGGGCTGTGACATCTGCGGCTCCGCCGCGGGGCGCGACCAGCCACAAACAACCCGCAGACGATGAACCGCCCCACCCGCGGAGCGAATCGCGCCGTGGTTGCCGGAGGCAGTCGCCGCTACCGTCATGGGTGACAAAGGTCGCGCATACGTAAGCGTGTGCGCGCCGCTGCCGCGTATGCCCCCGTGAAGGTGGAAGCTCGTGAAGGCCATCCGCAGGTTCACCGTGCGTCCCGTACTCCCCGAAGCCCTTCACCCGCTCAGCGATCTGGCGCGTAATCTGCGCTGGTCCTGGCATGCCGAGACCCGTGACCTCTTCCAGTCCGTGGACCCCGAGCGCTGGGCCGCCTCCGAATCCGATCCCGTTCGCCTCCTGGGGAACGTGTCGCCCGGACGGCTCACCGAGCTGGCCGAGGACCGGCGCTTCCTGCGGCGGCTCGCCGCGGCGGCCGACGACCTGAACGACTACGTGACCGGCGACCGCTGGTACCAGACCCAGTCCCAGTTCTCGGAACTGCCCGCCGCCATCGCCTACTTCTCACCCGAGTTCGGCATCACGGCCGCGCTGCCCCAGTACTCCGGCGGCCTCGGCATCCTCGCCGGGGACCATCTCAAGGCGGCCAGCGATCTCGGCGTACCCCTGATCGGTGTCGGACTGCTCTACCGGCACGGTTACTTCCGGCAGACGCTGTCGCGGGACGGCTGGCAGCAGGAGCACTATCCGGTCCTCGACCCGAACGAGCTCCCGCTCTCGCTCCTGCGCGAGGAGGATGGCACGCCCTCCCAGGTCTCCCTGGCCCTGCCCGGCGAGAAGTCGCTCCATGCCCGCATCTGGCTCGCACAGGTCGGCCGGGTCCCGCTGCTGCTGCTCGACTCGGACGTCGAGGAGAACGACCTCGGCGAGCGCGGCGTGACAGACCGGTTGTACGGGGGCGGCAGCGAGCACCGGCTGCTCCAGGAGATGCTGCTGGGGATCGGCGGGGTGCGTGCGGTGCGTACGTACTGCCGGCTGACCGGGCACGCGCGGCCGGAGGTCTTCCATACGAACGAGGGGCATGCGGGATTCCTCGGTCTCGAACGTATTCACGAACTCTCTTACGAGGACCTGGACTTCGACGCCGCGCTGGAGGCGGTCCGCGCCGGAACCGTCTTCACGACCCACACCCCCGTACCCGCCGGAATCGACCGCTTCGACCGGGAGCTGGTGGCCCGGCACTTCGGCCCGGAGGCGGAACTCCCGCGGATCGAGGTGGAGCGGATCCTCCAGCTCGGGATGGAGACGTACCCAGGCGGCGAGCCCAACCTCTTCAACATGGCGGTGATGGGCCTGCGGCTGGGGCAGCGGGCCAACGGGGTGTCGTTGCTGCACGGGCACGTCAGCCGGGAGATGTTCTCCGGGCTCTGGCCGGGCTTCGACGCCGACGAGGTGCCGATCACCTCCGTGACGAACGGCGTGCACGCCCCCACCTGGGTGGCACCCGAGGTCTTCCGGCTCGGTGCCCGCCAGATCGGCGCGCAGCGGACGGAGGACGCCATGACGGTCGGCGCCTCGGACCGCTGGGACGCCGTGGCCGAGATCCCCGACCAGGACATCTGGGAGCTGCGCCGGGTACTGCGCGAGCAGTTGGTGACGGAGGTACGGGAGCGGCTGTACGCGTCCTGGCGCCAGCGCGGCGCAGGCACGGCCGAACTCGGCTGGATCGACGGCGTGTTGGACCCGGACGTACTGACGATTGGCTTTGCCCGCCGCGTCCCCTCGTACAAGCGCCTGACACTGATGCTGCGTGACCGCGACCGCCTGATGGACATGCTGCTGCATCCCGAGCGACCGGTGCAGATCGTGGTGGCGGGCAAGGCCCACCCAGCGGACGACGGCGGCAAGCGCCTCATCCAGGAACTGGTGCGCTTCGCGGACGACCCGCGCGTACGCCACCGGATCGTGTTCCTCCCGGACTACGGCATGGCAATGGCCCAGAAGCTCTACCCCGGCTGCGACATCTGGCTCAACAACCCGCTCCGCCCCCTGGAGGCCTGTGGCACATCCGGCATGAAGGCGGCGCTGAACGGCTGCCTGAACCTGTCGGTCCTGGACGGCTGGTGGGACGAATGGTTCCAGCCGGACTTCGGCTGGGCGATCCCCACGGCGGACGGCACGGCGGCGACGGACGAGGACCGCCGCGACGACCTGGAGGCGTCGGCGCTGTACGACCTGCTGGAGCAGCGCGTGGCCCCCCGCTTCTACGACCGCGGCCCCGCCGGCCTCCCCGACCGCTGGATCGAGATGGTCCGCCAGACGCTGACGCTGCTGGGCCCGAAGGTCCTGGCGGGCCGCATGGTCCGCGAGTACGTGGAACGCCTCTACGCCCCCGCGGCCCGCGCCCACCGCTCCATGGACACCTCCTCCGCCCGCGAACTGGCGACCTGGAAGTCCCGCGTCCGCACGACGTGGCCACGGGTCACGGTCGACCACGTGGAGACGTCGACGGCCACGACGACGGCGGAGCTCGGCACGACCATGTCGCTACGGGTCCGAGTGGGCCTGGGCGACCTGGTCCCCGACGACGTCGAGGTCCAGGCCGTCGCGGGCCGCGTCGACTCGGAGGACCGCATCACCGACGGCACGGCGGTCCCCCTGAAACCGGCGGGCGGCCCGGACCAGGAGGGCCGCTGGCTGTACGAGGGCCCGCTCTCCCTGGACCGCACAGGCCCCTTCGGCTACACGGTCCGCATCCTGCCTACGCACCGACTGCTGGCGTCGAGCGCGGAGTTGGGGCTGGTGGCGGTTCCTTCGGAGGAGTTGGTGGAGGCGGCGGGGGTTTTGATGCGGTGAGCGGGGGTGGCCCGGCTTGTGGTTGAGCTGTCGGCTGGCGTGCCGTGCGGGCGTGGCGGCCGACGTTGCCGGACCCAGGTAGGCGGTCGGGGAAATGTGACACTTGCCGGCGCGACTGTCACATTTCCCGGACCAACCGCCGGCCGGGAAGGGTTCGCCGACAGCATCGGGAGCTTCCCGGCCCCTGCGTGCCTTCACTCCCCACTCCACACCGCAATCTCCCCTCCGGGCGTGCAGATCACCCGCCTTCTCTTCGGCCCGACAAGCCCCCACGCCTCATAATTGTCATCAGGCTGGACACTCAGTTTCACGCCGCTCTCGAATCCGATCACGAGTTCCCCGGCTTTTCCCACCTCTGCCTCAGAAATAACGTCACGGGCCAGCCGGACGAGATGCGGAGCCACAATGTCCGGGGCACACGGATCGAAAGACACGCGATCCCCGTCCGGGACTTGAAGAACCGCCTCGCCCTCGACGCGCAGTTCGCACTCACCGCTGGTCAGGATGGTGAGAGCCGCGTCGAAGCAGACGCGGATAACTGCTTCACCCCGAAGGTTCAGATTCACGTCGACCGCCTGACCGGAAAGTGGATATGCGTCATCAGGATTCAACGGGATATAGGTAGCCGATTTCGAGTTCAAACGCCTGGCCGTCCGCTGGGAAAGACGCCTCGACCTGCACGACGCTCTCGTCTCCATCGCCTGCTGCCTCATCTGCTGGAGACACCTCAAGAAGACCCGCCTATGATCGTTTACGATCTTTTAGAGACGTGTCGCCGCCCGGACGAGCCCGGCGACGGCTCGGGACCGACTGTGGGGCGGCCACGCGATGACCGTCGTGACCGGCGGCGCGTTCAGCACCGGCACGGCGGCGAGATCGTCGCGTAGTTGGGCTCCGCACGACTCCGGCGCGATCCAGCAAGCGCGGCCGAGCGCGATCAGCTGGAGCAACTGCGCGTGGTCCCTAGCCTGCGGACCGGGGCCGTCCGGGTACGTACCGTCGCGGCCGGGCCAGCGCGGCATCGGCAGGCCGGGCAGCTCGGTGACTTCGGCCATCTGCACATGGGTCCGGCCGGTGAGGGGATGCCCGGCCGGCAGAACCACGACCTGTCCCTCTGTGCAGAGTTCCTCGGTGTCGAAGCCGACCGTGGTGTCGAACGGCAGGTGCAGCAGAGCCACGTCGGCCCGGCCGTCGCGCAGCAGTCGTTC
The DNA here is from genome assembly GCF_054783935.1 of Streptomyces pseudoechinosporeus. NCBI lineage: Bacteria > Bacillati > Actinomycetota > Actinomycetes > Kitasatosporales > Streptomycetaceae > Streptomyces > Streptomyces pseudoechinosporeus. Next base: position 145,367 of record NZ_BAAGPS010000003.1, on the reverse strand, counting down.
TTGCTCGCCGATCCCGCACAGGAGCAGATCGACGGTGACCGCATCGGGTTCGGCGGCGTAGGCGTCGAGCAGTTTCGCCAGCAGTTCGCTGGACGCGCCGGCCTTCGTGGCGAGGACCACGCCGGCGTGGCCGGTCGCGGCGAGGGCAGCGCGGCGGGTGCGACGCTCGGCGGCCTCGACGGCATCCAGCGCTGCCCGGGCCTCCCGCAGGAGCACCGACCCGGCCTCAGTCAGGGTGACCGTGCGGCTGGTGCGTTCCAGCAGTGCCGCCCCGAGGCGCCGTTCGAGCTGGTGGATCGCCCGCGACAGCGGGGGCTGCGCGATCCCGAGCCGCTGTGCGGCCCGCCCGAAGTGCAGCTCCTCGGCGACGGCGACGAAGTACCGCAACTCCCGTGTCTCCACGGCGCAATGCTACCCGGCCCCAACTGGGATCGATACCCGTGCGGTATCGCTGCCCACCCAATCGGTGTTGGCCGGCTCCTGCCGGGCCCGGACACGATTGGCCGTATGAGTGAACAGACGATCGCGCTGGTGACCGGCGCGAACAAGGGTATCGGGTATGAGATCGCGGCCGGTCTGGGCGCCCTCGGCTGGAGGGTCGGGGTCGGTGCCCGGGATGAGGAGCGTCGCGAGGTCGCCGTGGCGAAGCTGCGGGCGGCTGGTGTCGACGCGTTCGGCGTACCGCTCGACGTGACCGACGACGCGAGCGTGACCGCTGCCGCCGGGCTGATCGAGGACCGCGCCGGACGCCTCGACGTGCTCGTCAACAACGCCGGGATAACCGGCAGCGCGCCACAGATGCCTACCACGGTCGACGTCGCGACGGTGCGGGCGGCCGTGGAGACCAACGTGATCGGCGTCATCCGCGTCACCAACGCGATGCTGCCGTTGCTGCGTCGCTCGTCGTCGCCGCGGATCGTGAACATGTCCAGCAGCGTCGGCTCACTCACCCTGCAGACCACCCCCGGCGCCGAAACGGGCCCGATCGCCATCGCTTACGCGCCGTCGAAGACGTTCCTCAACGCCGTCACCGTCCAGTACGCCAAGGAGCTGCGCGACACGAACATCCTGATCAACGCCGCCTGCCCCGGCTTCTGCGCGACCGACCTCAACGGTTTCCGCGGCGTCCGCACCCCGGAACAGGGCGCGGCGATCGCGATCCGACTCGCGACCCTGCCCGACGACGGCTCGACCGGCGGCTTCTTCGACGACGCAGGACAGGTGCCTTGGTGACCCGAATGTCAGTGAATGACATCGACGCACCATCGACCACAGGGGGTCCCCCATGCGCATCTTCGTGACTGGTGCGTCCGGCTGGATCGGATCCGCCGTCGTCCCCGAGCTGCTCGAGGCGGGCCACAAGGTGGTCGGACTCGCCCGCTCCGACGCCTCGGCCGGCGCCCTGGCGGCCGCCGGCGCCGAGATCCACCGCGGCTCGCTCGACGACCTCGACGCCCTGCGCAGCGCCGCCGCCGCGTCCGACGGCGCCATCCACCTCGCCTTCAAGCACGAGGAGGCGTTCTCCGGTGACTTCGCGACCGCGGTGGACGCGGACCGTCGCGCGATCGAGGTGTTCGGGGAGGTCCTGGCGGGCTCTGGCCGGCCGCTGGTCATCGCTTCCGGCCTGGCCGGGCTTCAGCCCGGCGAGCTCGCGACGGAGGACGACGTGCCGGACGCCGCCTTGCCCGGCGGTGGGCGCACCCTCTCGGTGCAGGCGGCGCTCGCCCTCGCGGACCGGGGCGTACGCTCCTCCTGCGTGCGCCTCCCGCCGATGGTGCACGGTGTGGGCGACCACGGTTTCGTCGCGAGCCTGGTCGGCCTGGCCCGCAAACACGGCGCCTCCGGCTATATCGGCGACGGCACCAACCACTGGCCCGCCGTGCACCGGAGGGTTGCCGGGTCCACGTGATGGCGGTCCGGGGTGACGACGCCGTGCACGTCGCGGGTGGCCAGGAGTTCGGTGAGCGTGCGCCAGGCCAGGCGTTGGGCCGGCGGGCGGGTCAGGGGGCGCCCGTGTCGTAGAGGGAGGCCGTGACCTTCCAGCCGTGGGTGGTGGCCGTCTCGCGTAGGGCGCGCATGACCGTTACCGGGTCGGCCTCGTCGTGGATGCAGGCATAGAGGGCCACCGGAGTGGGGCGTACGACAGGGTCGGTGGGGTTCATCTTGTGCTCCCGGCGCGGTAGTTGGCGTGCGGTGAGCGGATCCGCGTACTGATCAGGGTCGGCCGCGCGGATCGTAATATGCAATCGAACTTCACCCTCTGGATGGAACTGGTATATGCCGCAATCCATGCAAACAGCTGCGTGAGGTGGGCAGCGGCTGTCACACTCTGCGCATGGCCGCGTACGGTGCGGGCAACTTCCCTCAGGAGGGCGGTAGATGGCGGCGAAGCGCGGGCCGACGGTACGGCGGCTGCAACTGGGCATTGAGCTACGGAGGTTGCGCGAGCGTGCCGGGCTCACCATGGAGGAGGCCGTGGTGGGGCTGGGGTTCAGTCAGCCGAAGCTGTCGCGGGTCGAGAAGGGCGACATCGGGTTGCCGAAGTCCGCGGACCTGCGGGCGCTGCTCGACCGGTACGGGGTGGAGGACCCTGACGACGTCGACTTCCTCATGGAGTTGCACCGGGACTCGCTCAGCCGGGGGTGGTGGTCTACGTACCGGACGTTTCTGCCGTCCGGCATGGCCACGTACATCGGGCTGGAGACGGACGCCAAGGCCATCCAGGCGTGGGAACCCAACTTCGTGCTCGGGCTGCTGCAGTCGGAGTCCTATGCCCGGGCCCTGCTGGAGCGGGCGAAGGTGGTGGAGGAGACGACCACGGAGTATGTCGAGCGCGGCATCACTCTGCGCATGGAGCGCAAGGAGCAGGTCACTCGGGATGAGAGTCCCATCGAGCTGTGGGCGATCCTCGACGAGGCCGTGCTGCGGCGGGTGATGGGAAGTCCGGATGTTATGCGGGATCAGTACCGGGAGATCCTTGACCTTGCCGAGCGCGACAACATCACCGTGCAGATCTTCCCCATGGCCTCGGTCTCCTATCGGTATGGGCGCGGACCTTTCCAAGTCCTCGGATTCGGCACTCGCTTCCCGTCTGTGGTGCAGGCCGATGATGCCTCTGGTGCCGTATCCGTGATCGACAAGCCCTTTGAGGTGCTCAAGTACTCGCGTAGGTTCGAGGCCATGAGGGCAGGCGCCCTCGCTCCGGAGGAGACGCCTCGGTTCCTGGAGCAACTAACCCGAGAGATCTGAGAGTTGACCATGAATGAGGAGCGGCTGTCCGGTGCGCACTGGTTCAAGTCGTCGTACAGCAGTGACAGCAATAACGCCTGCGTCGAGGTCGCCGACCTCACCTCGACCTCCTACGCAGGCGTGGCCATTCGCGACTCCAAGGCGCCGGACGGGCCCGTGCTGTTGATAGGTCCGTCGGTGTTCCAGGCCTTCGTGCGCGCCCTCGCGTGAAGCGGTGTCTGGTGGGCTGTGTCCCGCGAGAAGAATGATGAGTGCTCGGGACCATGACTGCCGGTCTGTGTCTGCCGAAGTGAGGAGTACCCGTGAGTGCGTGGTGGGACAGTCACTCCAGCGGTTCAGACTTTAGGAAGGTGCGCATCTCGATGGCGAGGTTGCGCATGGCTTCTCCAGGGGCGTGATCGGTCGTCGCCTCAAAATGCCACTTGTCGTCGGGGAGTCGGTCGTGTAGCCCCCACGTCAACTGAACGTGCGATCCTGCGTGCTCTGCCGAGAGCGTCAGGTCGCGTTCCAGAGAACGCCAGATTCGAGCACCGTTCCACCCGCGGAACTCTTCTGCGAGCTCGGCCAGAAATACGTCAAGGCCGTCACCGCCCCAGGTCCTCACCGTGACCTCGATCTGCACTGCTTCACTGTGTGCCGTCACTAGGAAGTCGCGCATCGGGTCGTCCTGCTCCTCCGGGAAGGAGTGCGTCAGCCGGTGGAAGCACAGCTTGATCGCTCGCGGGCGCCCCTCACCCACGTGGACGGCCGGACTCGTCTCGTCTTCCTCCACCATGGGCGCAGGCTACGGGCACAGAAGCCGCCACAACCAGGGAATATGACTTGCTTGCCGAGCTACCACCTTGACCTCCGCCACATGCTCTGAGGAAAGGGAGTGCCGCGCCGTGACCTCCAGAGCAGTAGTCAGCACCTCTCGCCAATCCGGTAGGTTCAGGGTGCTGGCCTCAAGACCCGCGTACGCGGCGGTCGCTTCTCTGAAGCGCCGCAGGGCCGTGAAGCGGCCCTCCTGGCTGATCGCGGTGATGCGCAGCCCGCCGACGGATTCGCAGAGTGCACGGAGCAGGTACGACTTCCCATGGCGCCGTCGCCCGGACACGACGCCGAGCCGCATGGCCGGGGACGGGTCGGCAAGGAAGTCGAAGAGCGAGGCGCACTCGCGGTCTCGCCCCACCACGGCACGGAGAACTTGCGGCTGAAGGTGGTGCATACGGGCTCCGGCGCGTGGGCGAAGTCGGGTTCGCCCATTTCTACGTCAGCCAGAGGCCGCAGGGTGCGGACTCTCGTACCTGTCACTCTTCGAACTCTGCGCACATCCTCCGCAAAACCGTCCCGCACCTCCGCGCATACGCATGCTGCAACCCCCGCGTCGCCGGCCCACCAGCCCGCGCGTACCACTTCGCCGGGCGGCTGAAGGCCGTGACCGTCAGCCAGACCGTGCCGTCGCCCGTCATTTCGACCAGGAACGCTTCCTCGCCGGATTCGGGGTGGCCGGGGAGGGTGCCGTAGGCCCAGCCGGCTCGGCGGGGTTCTTCCACCGTCCAGACGATGCGGCAAGGGGCCTTGATGAGGCCGCCCAGGGTGACCGTCAGTTCGACGCCGGGGGCGGCCTTGGGGGCTTCGGTGGTGATGCCTACGCCTACCGCTCGGTGGAGTTCCCAGGTCAGGACTGCCTGGGAGGATGCCTCGAAGACTTTGCGGCCCTCGCCGATGCGCGTTCTGACGTGCAGGGGGTGGAAGCCGGGCGGGGTGCGGTTCTCGCGGGTCGCGCCCACGTCGTCGTACGTGAAGGGCGTTTCCGTGGAGGGCATGGAAGCAGCGTAGGGCAGCCCCCGGAGCGCCTTCTTTTCGGGGGCTGCCCATGTGCGTGCGGTGACTGGCTGAGCGTCAGTTCACGTTGACCGCGGCCCAGGCCGCCTGAACCGCCTTGTACTCCGTGCTCGTTGAGCCGTAGAGGTCGCTCGCCGCGCTGAGTGTCGCGGTGCGGGCGCCCGCGTACCGCGTCGTCGACGTCATGTACTCGGTCAGCGCCTTGTACCAGATCTGGACCGCCTTGTCGCGGCCGATGCCGGTGATGGTGGAGCCGTTGGAGGTGGGGGAGTCGTAGGTGACTCCGTTGATCGTCTTGGTGCCGCTGCCCTCGCTCAGCAGGTAGAAGAAGTGGTTCGCCGGGCCCGAGGAGTGGTGGACGTCCATGCCGCCGAGGCTGGAGGACCAGGCGTCGGCCGAGTCGCCGTCCTTGCTCGGCTTGTCCATGTAACGCAGCGGCGTGCCGTCGCCGTTGATGTCGATCTTCTCGCCGATCAGGTAGTCGCCCACGTCCGACGAGTTCGCCGCGTAGAACTCCACCGCCGTGCCGAAGATGTCGGACGTCGCCTCGTTCAACCCGCCTGATTCACCGCTGTAGTTGAGGCCCGCGGTGTTGGAGGTGACGCCGTGCGTCATCTCGTGGCCGGCCACGTCGATCGACGTCAGCGGTTTCGCGTTGCCCGCGCCGTCGCCGTACGTCATGCAGAAGCAAGCGTCGGACCAGAAGGCGTTGACGTACGCGTTGCCGTAGTGGACGCGGGAGTAGGCGGCTACGCCGTCGTTCCTGATGCCGCTGCGGCCGAGGACGTTCTTGTAGAAGTCCCAGGTGACCTGCGCGCCGAAGTGCGCGTCGACGGCGGCGGTCTGGGCGTTGGAGGCCGCGCCCGTGCCCCAGGTGTCGTCGGCGTCGGTGAAGAGGGTGCCGGTGCCGGAGGTGCCGCGGTTGAGGTTGTACGTCTTATTGGCGCCCCGGGTCGGGTCGTTGAGCTGGTACGTCGAGCCCGACTGCGAGGTGCCGATGGTGACGTCGCCGCTGTACTGGCTGTGGCCCGTACCGTTCTTGATCGCCTCCCACTCGTACAGCTTCTCGCCCGTGGTGGCGTCCGTGATGACGTGCAGCTCCTGCGGGGTGCCGTCGTGCTGGAAGCCGCCGACGACCGTCTCGTACGCGAGGGCCGGCTTGCCGCTCGCCGCCCAGATGACCTTGCGGGGGGCTTTGTCGGCCGCGGACTTCTTGCTGCCCTCGGCCTGCGCCGCCTTCAACGCCTGCTTCTCCGCGGTGGACTTGGCGATGTCGGGCGTGACGTCGGTGACCTTGACGTCGGCCTTCGTCGCCCTGGTCACGCCTTCCGTCTTCCCGGACTTGGTCTCGTGGATCACCAAGTCGCCGCCGAGGACGGGGAGTCCGTCGTACGTGCGCTCGTAGCGGGTGTGCGTGGTGCCGTCGGCGTCCTTGATGACGTCTCTGACGACCAGCTTCTCCTTGGCGCCGAGGCCTATCTCGTCGGCCGTTTCGGTGGTCGCCGCGTCGGCCTTCTTGATCAGGCTCGTACGGGCTGCCGCCGACAACTGGACCGGAGCGCCCGCGAGTTGCGTGTCGGCGGAGGGCTCGGCGCCGGACTGGGCGGTGGCGCCGGTGGTCAGACCGGCGGTGAGGAGGGCTCCGGCCGCGACGGCGGTGGCGATGGCCAGAGTTGTGCGCTTGTGACGCGCGTAGAGGGGGGTCACACAAGCTCCTTTGTGGGGGGTCTCGACAGGCATGGGCGGCCCGTCGGACGGGGGAAGGGGCGTGCGGGTGCTGTGCGGCAGCTATGTGGGAGTGCCGCGTGAGGTGAAGAGTGCCAGGTGAGACGCGTACATGTCAGTGGGGCAAACGGATGTTGGCCAGAAATCGTCCGTGGCACCTACAGCCGACGGCTGGAGGGTGCGCGTGCCTCCGGCACGCGCTCAACTCAGCCCAGAATCCCCCGGTCGTACCCCACCGCCACCGCAGCCGCCCGGTCCTTGACTCCCAACTTGGCGTACAGGTGCGTGAGATGCGTCTTGACCGTGGCTTCGCTGATGAAGAGGACTCGGGCGATCTCGCGGTTCGAGGTGCCCTTGGCGACCAGCGCCAGGACCTCGCGTTCGCGGGCCGACAGCGGCTCGTTGGCGGGGGCCCGGACCGCCGAGACCAAGCGGGATGCCACCGCTGGAGACAGGACCGTACGGCCCTCCGCCGCCGCGCGGACCGCGCTGAAGAGTTCCTCCCTCGGGGCGTCCTTCAGGAGGTAACCCGTCGCGCCCGCCTCGATCGCGGAGAGGGTGTCGGAGTCCGTGTCGTACGTCGTCAGGACCAGGATCTTGGCGCGGGCGCCTTGGCGGGTCAGCTCAGCGATGGCCTCTACGCCGTTGCCGCCGGGCATGCGGAGGTCCATCAACACGACGTCCGGGTCCAGGGATTGGGCCAGCGTCACGGCCTCCACGCCGTTCGACGCCTCGCCCAGCACCGTGAATCCCGGTGCCGATTCGAACATGCCGCGCAGACCGTCCCGTACGACGGGGTGGTCGTCGACGATGAGAAGCGTGATGGCGTCATCGGTCATGGCGTACCAACGGTACGCGAGCCGACACCGCCGTACCGTGCCCTGGTTCGGACTCCACGGTCAGCGAGCCCGCGATGCGTTCGGCGCGGGCACGCATGCCGTCGAGGCCGAAGCCGCCGTGGCCGTTGCGGGAGGGGAGGGCGAGGGGGTCGAAGCCGCGGCCGTCGTCGCGTACGTCGAGGACGACCTCGTCGCCCATGAAGGAGAGGGTGACGCCGAGGCGGCCGGCGTCGGCGTGCCGGGAGGCGTTGGACAGGGCCTCCTGGACGATGCGCAGCAGGGTCGCCGAGACCTCCTCGTGCAGGTGCTCGGCGGTGCCCGTGGTGGTGAACTCGGCGCGTATGCCCGTACGTTCGGCCCATTCGGCGACCGTCTTCCGCAGCGCCTGGGGCAGCCCGTCGTGTTCCAGGGCGATCGGCGCGAGGTTCTGCACGGAGCGGCGGGCCTCGCCGAGGCTGTGGCGGGCGAGGTCGGAGGCGCGGTCGAGGTGGGTGCGGGCGGTCGGCAGGTCGGGGGCGTTCGCGACGACCTGGAGCTGGGCGATGATGCCGGTCAGGCCCTGCGCGATGGTGTCGTGGATCTCGGCGGCCAGTCGGCGCCGTTCGTCGGCGACGCCCGCTTCCCTTGCCTGGACTAGGAGTTGGGCGTGAAGGGCGGCGTTTTCGTCGAGGGCTTGCTGCAAGGCGGTGTTGGTGCGCTCGAGTTCGGCGATGGTCTCGGACCTGGCGCGGGAGCGCTCGTCCTCCTGCTCCATGAGGTGGGCGACCACCATATGCAGGCCGGCGTTGGCGCCCAGGAGCCCGAGGAACGCGATGAACTGGATCAGGCTCTTCGGCGGCAGCCCGCCGGACTGCGAGCCGGCCAGGGAGATCGCGCTGGCGAACAGTCCCAGCCGCCGCCACCTGACCGGGAGGAGTTCGTCGGCGTCCATGAGGCCGGTGGCGGCATAGAACCCGAAGAACGGGTTGATCCAGGTGAGCGCGAAGGCGATCGCCCAGCGGACGACGTAGTACGCCGTCCCGGCCCGGGACGGGGTCCGGCCGTGCTCCGTCCGGCCGAGGCGGATACGCTGCCACCACAGCTGGAGGGCGATCGCGGCGACGACCAGGGCCCCGGCGGCGTACCACTCGACGGGGCTGTCCATCAGCTCGACAGTGACGGCCGACAGGACGACACCGACGCCGAGCAGCCCGTACGGCCCCCAGGTGCGCAACTGCTCCCAGCGCCGGTCGAGTTGCGTGTCCACCGTGGTCATGCACCCAGTCTGCACGGAGGTTCGCCTACTCCCAGCGGAACCAGCGCGCGGCCCCCGCCGTGAGCAGCACCGTCCACGCGACGAGCACGCCCAGGTGGTCCCAGCCCGGCCAGTCGCCCGCCGCCGCCTCGTTCAGAGCCTGGGCCGCCGCGCCGAACGGGGTGAACTCGACGATGCGGGCGAGGACATCCGGCATCGTCTGGACGGGTATATAGACACCCGCGCAGAACATGCTCGGGAAGAACGCCGCGGTACCGACGGCCGTCGCCGCCTTCGAGGTGCGGGCCAGCGCCGACACCAGGGCGCCCATGGCCAGGGCGACCGCCACGGCGAGCAGCAGCGCCAGTACGTATCCGAAGGGCTGGCGCGGCAGGGCCACGTCGAACACGATCCGGCCCACTGACAGCGCGAGCAGCGCCGACAGTACGGCGGCGGCGCCGTGCAGCCCCATGTGCGCGGACAGCAACGCGCTCGGGCGTACCGGAGTCGTCGACATACGGCGCAGGATGCCGCGCTCGCGGTAACCGGTGATGCCCGGCGGCAGGGACTGAAGACCGGCCACGATCATGCCGAGCAGCACCGTCACCGGTACGTACGTGTCGACGATCCGGATGCCGCCGAGGTCGTCCTGGGTGGTCCGGAACGCCGGGATGCTGCCGAGGATCACCAGGAGCAGGGTGGGGAACACCAGGATCCAGAAGTGCGCCCCGGGTTCGCGGCCGAAGAGCCGGGCCTCGGCCTTCAGTACGGCGGTGCTGCTCATCGTGCGACTCCCGTCAGATCGAGGAAGGCGTCGTCCAACGTGGCGTCGGTGACGCGGAGTTGATGGGCCGTGATGTGCTGCCGGGCGAGCAGTGTGATGACGGCGTTGACGGTCTCGTCGGTGCCGCCGAGGGTGATCCGGCCGTCCTTGTACTCGACGGAGGCCACGGCGGGCAGCGCGGCCAGCTCGCGTTCGTCGAGCGGCGCCGAGGGCGTGAAGCTGATGACGGTGGAGTTCGCGGCGCGGCTGATCAGCCCTTGGGGTGTGTCCAGCGCGGCGATCCGGCCCTGGTCGATGACCGCGATCCGGTCGCAGAGGCGCTGCGCCTCCTCCATGAAGTGGGTGACGAGGAGGACGGTGACGCCGTTCGCCCGGATGTCCTCGATGAGCTCCCAGGTGTCACGGCGGGCCCGCGGGTCGAGTCCGCTGGTCAGCTCGTCGAGCACGACGACCTTCGGATCGCCGATCAGCGCGAGCGCGATGAACAGGCGCTGCTTCTGGCCGCCGCTGAGCTTTGCGAATCGAGTGTCCAACTTGCCGGTGAGGCCCAGGCGTTCGGCGAGCGGGCGCCAGTCGGCGGGGCTCGGGTAGAAGGCGGCGTACAGTTCCAGTGCCTCGCGGACGGTGAGTTTCTCCTGGAGTTCGCTCTCCTGGAGCTGGGCGCCGAGGACGCGGCTGACGGCGTCGTGGTCCGCGACGGGGTCGAGGCCGGTGACGCGTACGCGGCCCGCGTCCGGGATCCGCAGGCCCTCCACGCATTCCACGGTGGTCGTCTTGCCGGCGCCGTTCGGGCCGAGGATGCCGAAGATCTCCCCCTCCTCGACGGCGAAGGAGACGCCGTCGACGACGGCCCTCCCTCCGTACGACTTGCGCAGTCCGGTGACTTCGATGACGGGTTCGCTGGTCATGCATCGAGGGTCCCCGGCAGCCGGGGCCGCGCACATCGGCCGTCTCGCTCGAACGGGCATCGGCCGATCGGTTGATGCGGAGGTACGACTCCGCAGGTCGGACAGGGCCTAGGACCATCGGACGAGCGCAGGACCGGCCGAAACTCGGTGGGCGGTGTCAGTGCCGATCCGTAGGCTCACTACTGATGGCCACCACACCCGCAGTCACCGATGACAAGGACCTCACGGACAAAGACCTGGCCGGTCGTCCCGACGGCGACCGTTCCGTCGTACGGATTCTGCTGCGCCTGTGGCCGTACGTACGACCCGTGCGGGCGCGGCTGTTCTCGGCGGCGTTCGTCGCGATCCTCGCCTCGTGTACGGGGCTGGTGATCCCGCTCGTCCTGAAGTGGATCGTGGACGGTCCTGTGGCCGACCGGGATCCGCGCGGGGTGTGGCTGGGGGCGCTGTATCTGCTGCTGCTCGGGCTCGCCGAAGCGCTGCTGTTCGGGCTGCGGCGGTGGCTGGTGGCACGGCCGCTGGCCGGTGTCGAAGCGTCGATGAGGGCGGATCTGTACCGGCATCTGCAACGGCTGCCGGTGGCCTTCCACGACCGCTGGCCCTCGGGACAACTGCTGTCGCGGGGCACGACCGACCTGATGCTGCTGCGCATGTTCCTGGCCTTTCCGCTGACGTTCCTGCTGGTCAACGGCGTGACCATCATCGTCGGCGTGCTCATCATGCTGGCGCAGGACTGGACGCTCGGGCTGGTCATCCTGGGGCCGGTCGTACCCGTGATCGTCGTGTGTTCCGTCTTCGAGAAGCGATACGCCGATGTGGCGCGGCTCGCGCAGGACCAGGTGGGCGATCTGACGACGGTCGTCGAGGAGAGCGTCCTCGGGATCCGGATCATCAAGGGGTTCGGGCGGCACCGCAGCCAGTCGCGGGCCTTCCGGAAGCTGTCCCGGACCCTGCGCGGCACCGAGCTGCGCAAGGCCCGGCTGCTCGCCGCGATCTGGGCCGTCATCATGACGCTGCCCGAGCTGGCCATCGGGGCGGCGCTCGTTCTCGGGACGGTGCAGGTCGCGGACGGTGCGCTGTCCGCGGGCACACTCGTCGCCTTCCTCTCCACCGCGCTGGCGCTGCGCTGGCCGGTCGACTCCATCGGATTCCTGCTGGCCATGACCCAGGAGGCGGCTACGGCGACGGAGCGGTACTTCGAGGTGATGGACGCGGAGCCGGAGAGTACCGAGAGCACGGGCAGCCGAGTGTCGCCCGAGGACGCCGCCTCCGTACAGAGCGTGGGCGGTCTCCGGTTCCACTCCGTATCGTTCCGCTATCCCGACGCCCCCGCGGACGCTCCTCCCGTACTCGACCGGATCGACCTCCACATCCGCCCGGGCGAGTCCATGGCTCTCGTCGGCGCGACCGGCACGGGCAAGACCACCCTCACGGCCCTCGTCCCCCGCCTCCACGAGGTGACCTCGGGCCGGATCACGCTGGACGGCGAGGACATCACGGCGATGCCCCGCGAGGAGCTGCGCTCCAAGGTCGCCGTGGCCTTCGAGGAGCCCACCCTGTTCTCGGCGTCCGTCGGGGAGAACGTCCTCATGGGCGCCCCACCGGACGCGGGAGAACGGGAGTTGGAGCGTGCCCTCGCCATCGCCCAGGCCGACTTCACCCACGCCCTCCCGCACGGCACCGACACCCAGGTCGGCGAGCAGGGCCTCAGTCTCTCCGGTGGTCAGCGGCAACGGCTCGCGCTGGCGAGGGCGGTCGTGGGCCGCCCCCGTTTCCTCGTGCTCGACGACCCGCTCTCCGCCCTGGACGTGCACACGGAGGCCGCCGTCGAGGCCGCCCTGCGCCGCGTACTCGCGGAGACGACCGCTCTGATCGTGGCGCACCGCCCGTCCACGGTCCTGCTCGCCGACCGCGTGGCCCTGCTCTCCGGCGGCCGGATCGCCGCGACCGGCACACACCACGAGCTGCTGCGCACGAACGCCGAGTACGCCCGACTGATGTCCGGCACGGAACACCCGGAAGCCGACGGCGAGTACGGCGAGACCGTCGCGGACAAGGAGGACGACCGATGACCGCGGCGCCCACGACCACCGCGCCGAACCAGGAACCGCGCAAGGACCGGCCCGTCGGCGACCCCCCGGAGGCAGGCGACGCCTTCGACCGCGACGCCCTCCCCACCCCACCGGGCGCGACCGCCGCCCTGCTGCGCTCCCTGCTCGCCCCGATGAAAGCCCGCGTCGCCCTCACCTCCCTGCTGCTCCTGCTCCAGCAGGCGGCGGTGCAGGCGGGCCCGCTGCTCGTGGCGTACGCCATCGACCGTGCCGTCCCCGCGTTCCGGGACGACCGGCACGGGCCGCTGATCGCGGTCGCGGTCGGGTATCTGCTGTGCGCGCTGGCCTCGGGCGGGCTCCAGTACGCGTTCATCACCGCGTCCGCGCGCGTCAACCAGGACGTGCTGCTCGACCTGCGCGGCCGGATCTTCCGCCACGCCCAGGCGCTGAGCATCGACTTCCACGAGCGCTACACCTCGGGCCGCCTCATCTCCCGCTCCACCACGGACGTCGAGTCCCTGCGCGAACTGCTCGACGAGGGCCTGCAGGAACTCATCACCGTCATCATCTCCTTCGTCTACATCTCGGCGATGCTGCTCTGGCTCGATCTGGGCCTCGGGGCGGTGGCCGTGGCGTCGTTCGCGCCGCTCTACCTGTTCATCCGCCAGTACCGGCGCCGCGCCGGCCGCGTCTACGCCATCCGCTCGACCGCGATCGCCGCCGTGATCGTGAAGTTCGCCGAGACGATGAACGGCATCCGGCCCGTGCGCGCGTTTCGCCGCGAGGAGAGCAACGACAGGGAGTTCCGGGTCCTCAACCACCGGCACGAGCGCAAGAACGGCGACGCCCTGCTGGAAATGGCCCGCTACGTCGTCAAGTCCCGGCTGGTCGCCAACACGACGGTCGCGGCGATCGTCCTGTGGGGCGCGTACCGGGTGGCATCGGAATCGCTGGCGCTCGGTGTACTGGCCGCCTCGGTCCTCTATCTGCGCCGTCTGTACGACCCCATCGACCGGCTGGGCATGTTCCTCAACTCCTACCAGTCGGCCGCCGCCTCACTGGAGAAGATCGCGGGCCTGCTCGCCCAGACCCCCACCGTGCCGGAGCCCGCCGAGCCGAAGCCCCTGCCCGCGCTCGCCTCCGCACAGCCGGGCCGCGAGGTCGTCTTCGACGGCGTGCGGTTCGGCTACCGCACGGGCGGCGAAGTGCTGCCGCGCTTCGACCTGACACTCCCTGCCGGGCAGACCGTCGCCGTGGTCGGCTCGACGGGCGCGGGCAAGTCGACACTCGCCAAACTCCTGGCCCGCTTCTACGACCCCACGGCCGGCCGCATCCTCCTGGACGGCGTCGACCTGCGCGAGCTCGCCGTGCCCGAACTCCGGCGCGGGGTGGTGATGGTGACGCAGGAGGCCTTCCTCTTCTCCGGCACGGTCGCCGAGAACATCGCCATCGGCCGCCCCGACGCCCCCCGCGAGGAGATCGAGCGCGCCGCGAAGGCCATCGGCGCCCATGACTTCATCAGCGCCCTGCCCGACGGCTACGACACCGACGTACGCAAACGGGGTGGCCGTATCTCAGCAGGCCAGCGCCAACTCGTCGCGTTCGCCCGGGCGTTGCTCGCCGACCCGGCGGTCCTGATCCTCGACGAGGCGACCAGCTCCCTGGACATCCCCGGTGAACGGGCCGTCCAGCGCGCCATGTCGACCGTCCTGCGGGGCCGCACGGCGGTCGTCATCGCGCACCGCCTGTCGACGGTGGAGATCGCCGACCGGGTGCTGGTGATGGAACACGGTCGGATCGTCGAGGACGGCTCGCCCGCCGAACTCGTCGCCGCGACCGGCAGGTTCGCGGATCTGCATCAGGCGTGGCGGGAAAGCCTGGTCTAGCGGCGGGCTGGCGATGGGGCATGTCAGCGGACGGTTGATGGTCGATGGGGAGGGTGGTCAACGGGTGGGGCAGATCGATGCGTACGGGGATCCGGGTACGCCCGACTGTCGAAGCGGCGGCCGGTATCTGTGGTGGCTGGTCAGGGTCCAGCCGGGCCGGTCCGCCGCCGGTGCGCTGCTGGGCAGCGTGTGGTTGGTGCTGATGGCGCTGGCGCCGTACCTGCTGGCCCGCGCGATCGACGACGGTCTGGAGCCGGGCGACCGGGCCGCGCTGATCGGCTGGGCCGCCGCACTGCTCGGCATGGGGGCGTTCAACGCCTGGCTGAGCATCATGCGGCACCGCACGATGACCAGGGTCCGGATGGACGCCAACTTCCGCACGGTGAAGGTCGTGGTCGGCCATGCGGTCCGGCTGGGCGCCGCGCTGTCGCGCCGAGCCGGGGCCGGGGAGGTCGTCACGATCGGCGTCGGCGACGCCCACACGATCAGCCAGTCCCTGACCGTGGTCGGGCCCGGCGTCGGCGCGATCGTCGCCTACCTGGTCGTCGCCGGGCTGCTGCTGACGGTCTCGCCCCTGCTCGCCGGAGTCGTTCTGCTCGGCATCCCGGCGATGGCCGTCGTGGCCGGTCCGCTGCTGGGGCGGCTGCAGAACGCGGAGACCACCTACCGCGAACGGCAGAGCGTACTGACGGCACGCATCGGCGACCTCGCGAGCGGACTGCGCGTCCTCAACGGCCTGGGCGGCAAAGGCCTGATAGCCGACGCCTTCCACCGGGACTCACAGCGGCTGCGGGCCCAGGGCTACCGGGTCGGGGCGGTGACCAGCTGGCTCCAGGCGCTGGGTATCGGGCTGCCGACGGTGTTCCTCGCCGTGGTGACCTGGCTGGCGGCCCGGCAGGCCGCTCAAGGGAAGCTCACCGTGGGCGAGTTGGTGTCGGTGTACGGCTATGTCGCCGTCCTGGTGCCGATGGTGGGGTTCTTCGTGGAGTGCGGCTACGGGATCAGCCGCGGACTGGTGGCCGCGCGGCGCGTCGTAGATTTCCTGCGGCTGGAGCCGCCCGCCGACCACGGCACCCTCCCCCACGCTCGAACCGACTCGCGCGGGGGGACCCCCATCGCTCCCGCGGAGCCCTCGGTGCTGCACGACCCGGAGTCCGGAGTTCGGGTGGTGCCCGGCCGACTGACCGCGCTGGCCGGTGCCCGCCCCGCCGAGTCCGCGGCCGTGATCGACCGCCTCGGCCGGTACGTCGAGTCGGCGGCGACCTGGGGCGGCGTACGCCTCGACGAGATCGAACTGGCGCAGCTGCGCAAGCGGATCCTGGTCGCGGACAACGAGGCCGACCTGTTCGCGGGAACACTGCGGGAGCTGGTGTCCGGCAACCGGGACCCAGGCGAGGAGGACATCGCACGCGCCGTGCACACGGCCGTGGCCGACGACATCGTCCTCGGCCTGCCCGACGGACTCGACTCGGCCGTCGACGCACAGGGCCGCAGCCTGTCCGGCGGCCAGCGCCAGCGCGTACGGCTCGTACGGGCGCTGCTGGCCGACGCCGAGGTGCTGCTCGCCGTCGAACCCACTTCGGCACTCGACGCCCACACCGAGGCCGCCGTCGCGGACCGGCTGCGGGCCGGGCGGGCGGGCCGTACGACCGTCGTGACCAGCACCTCGCCGCTCGTACTGGACCGGGCGGACACCGTGTTCTACCTGGTCGACGGCAAGGTCGCGGCAAGCGGGAGCCATCACCGGCTCCTGGATGAGGAGCCCGGATACCGGGCGCTCGTGGCTCGCGACGCGGACGTGGACGCAGAGGAGGCCGTTCGGTGACATCGGTGACGAAGCAGTCCTCTGGTCAGCTGCCCGTCGCCGAAGCGGCCGATGTGCGGCGGGCGGCGGGGCGGCTGATCCGGGCGGACGGGCGCGCCTTCGCCGCCGTGCTCGCCCTGAACGCGCTGGCCGCCGCCGTCGGACTCGTCGGACCCTGGCTGCTCGGCCGCATCATCGACGAGGTCCGGGCGGGCGGCGGCGTGGACGTCGTGGACCGGCTGGCGCTTGCCATTCTGCTGTGCGCGCTGGCGCAGTTGCTGCTGGCGCGGTGGGCCCGGTATGTGGGACACCGGTTCGGGGAGCGGACGCTGGCGCGGGTGCGCGAGCAGTTCGTCGAGCGGGCCCTGTCGCTGCCCGCCTCGGTCGTGGAGCGGGCGGGCACGGGTGATCTGACCGCGCGGGGCACGGCCGATGTCGCCTTGGTGGGCACCACGCTGCGCGATGCCGGTCCAGAGTTGCTGATCTCCTCGGTGCAGTGCCTGTTCATCCTCGGCGCGGTCTTCGTCCTCGATCCGCTGCTCGGTGCCTGTGCGCTGCTCGGTCAGGCCGGCATCTGGTTCGTGCTGCGCTGGTATCTGCGCCGGGCGCGCGCCGCGTATCTCGCCGAGGGCGCCGCCACGTCGGAGGTCGCCGAGATCGTGGCGGCCACCGCCGCGGGAGCCCGTACGGTCGAGGCCTTCGGACTGCAGGCGCGGCGGATCGCGGCGAGCCGGGACGCGCTGGAGACGTCCCGTCGCACCCGGATGTACACGCTGTTCCTGCGCTGTGTGTTCTTCCTGGTCGTGGAGGTCTCGTACATCGTCCCCGTGGTCGGCGTGCTGCTGGCGGGCAGCGTTCTGCACGAGCGGGGTCTGATGAGCCTGGGTGCGGTGATCGCGGCGGCGCTGTATCTGCGTCAGCTCGAGTCGCCGCTCGACACGATTCTGATGCGGGTCGAGCAGTTGCAGAGCAGCGGCGCTTCGTTCGCCCGCGTGGAGGGGCTGGGGCGGGCACCGCAGGCCTCGGCGGTGTCCTCTCCCACGCCGGAGGACGACCGGATCGATGTCACGGGGGTGCGGTACGCGTACGACCGTGGGGGCGAGGTGCTGCGCGGAGTGGACCTGACGGTGCGGCCCGGGGAGCGGCTGGCGATCGTCGGCCCGTCCGGTGCGGGCAAGACCACGCTGAGCCGGCTGCTCGCGGGGATCGATGCGCCGAGTTCGGGGACGGTGACGGTGGGGCGGGTGCCGATCGCTGCGCTCGGTCCGGAGCAGTTGCGGCGGCAGGTCGTGCTCGTCACCCAGGAGCACCATGTGTTCCTGGGCACGGTCCGGGGCAACCTGCTGATCGCCGAACCGTCCGCTGGAGACGCCGAGTTGTGGGCGGCGCTGGCGGCGGTGGGCGCGGACTGGGTGGCCGAGTTGCCCTTGGGCCTGGACACCGAGCTGGGCCCCACCGGGCACCGCCCGGACGGCTCACAGGCTCAGCAACTCGCCCTGGCGCGGGTGGTGTTGGCGGACCCGCACACGCTGATCCTCGACGAGGCCACGGCGCTGTTGGACCCGTCCACGGCTCGCCATACGGAGCACGCCCTGGCGGCCGTGCTCACCGGCCGCACGGTGATCGCGATCGCCCACCGCCTGCATACGGCCCATGACGCGGACCGGGTGGCTGTCATGGAGGCGGGGTGCCTGACGGAGGTGGGCACGCATGAGAGCTTGGTGGCGGCGGGCGGGGCGTATGCGGCGCTTTGGGGGTCTTGGCACGGACAGGCGTCCGGCGGGTGAGCGCTTGGGTTCACCCCACCACCCGAAGCAGCAAAACCGCCCGCCCCGGTACTGAAATCCCCGCCCCCGCCCGATGCACCACCCCCGGCGCCACCCCCTGCTCCTCCAGCGACGTGTCGACCACGACCTCGTAGCTCTCCGCCCAAGGCGACCCGGGGAGGACGAAGTCCACCGGGCGATCCCCCGCGTGGAGGATCGCGAGGAAGCTGTCGTCCGTGATCGGGGTGCCCTGGGCGTCCCGGCCGGGGATGTCGCGGCCGGAGAGGTACATGGCGAGCGTGGTGGTGGGGGCGTACCAGTCCTGTTCCGTCATCTCCTTGCCGTGGGCCGTGAACCAGGCCAAGTCGCGCAGCCCGTCCGTGGAATGGGCCTTGCCCGAGAAGAACGCCCGGCTCCGCAGCACGGGGTGCTCATGGCGGAGGGCGATCAGGCGGGAGGTGAGGTCGAAGAGGGGCCGCCAGTCGGGGTCGTCCAGCAGCGACCAGTCGACCCAACTGAGCTCGTTGTCCTGGCAGTACGCGTTGTTGTTGCCCCGCTGGGTCCGCCCCAGCTCGTCGCCGGCGAGCAGCATGGGTACGCCCGTCGAGAGCAGCAGAGTCGTCAGCAGGTTCCGCAGTTGGCGGCGCCGCAGGGCACGTATGGACGGGTCGTCCGTCTCGCCCTCCGCCCCGCAGTTCCAGGAACGGTTGTCGTCGGTGCCGTCCCGGTTCCCCTCGCCGTTCGCCGCGTTGCGCTTGTGCTCGTAGGACACCAGGTCGCGGAGGGTGAAGCCGTCGTGGGCGGTCACGAAGTTCACGGAGGCGTAGGGGCGACGGCCGCCCCAGGCGTACAGGTCGCTGGAGCCGGACAGGCGGTACCCCAGGTCGCGTACGTCCGGCAGGGCGCCCCGCCAGAAGTCGCGTACCGCGTTCCGGTAGCGGTCGTTCCACTCCGTCCACAAGGGTGGAAACGCCCCGACCTGATAGCCGCCCGACCCCACGTCCCAGGGTTCCGCGATCAGCTTCACCCGGCGCAGCACCGGGTCCTGCGCGATGACCGCCAGGAACGGGGACAGCATGTCCACGTCGTGCATCGAGCGGGCCAGCGCCGCCGCCAGGTCGAAGCGGAAACCGTCCACGCCCATCTCCGTCACCCAGTAGCGGAGCGAGTCCGTGATCAGGCGCAGGACGTGCGGCTGGACGACGTGCAGGGTGTTGCCGCAGCCCGTGTAGTCCGCGTACCGGCGCGCGTCCTGCTGGAGCCGGTAGTAGCCGCGGTTGTCGATGCCGCGGAGCGACAGCGTCGGGCCCAACTCGCTTGCCTCGGCCGTGTGGTTGTAGACCACGTCGAGGATGACCTCGATACCGGCGGCGTGCAGCGCGCGCACCATGCGCCGGAACTCGCCGACCTGCTGGCCCCTCGTCCCGGAGGCCGCGTACGCCGCGTGGGGGGCGAAGTAGCCGATGGAGTTGTAGCCCCAGTAGTTCTTCAGGCCCCGCCGCAGCAGATGGTCCTCGTGCGCGAACTGATGCACCGGCAGCAGTTCGACCGCCGTCACGCCCAGTTTCACCAGGTGCTCGATCGCCGCCGGGTGCGCCAACCCCGCGTACGTACCCCGCAGTTCCTCGGGAATGTCCGGGTGCAGACGGGTGAAGCCGCGCACATGCACCTCGTAGATCACCGAATCCGCCCACGGCGTCTTCGGGCGGCGGTCGTCCGCCCACTCGTCGTCGGGTGCGTCATCGTGGACGACGACACCCTTCGGGACGTACGGCGCCGAGTCCCGGTCGTCGCGCACGGTGTCGGCGGCCTGCTGCTGGGGCCAGTCGCGGACGTGCCCGTACACCTCGGGCGGCAGACCGAAGTCGCCGTCGACGGCACGCGCGTACGGATCGAGGAGGAGCTTCGCCGGGTTCCAGCGGGCGCCCGTCCACGGGTCCCAGCGGCCGTGCACACGGAAGCCGTACCGCTGTCCCGGCCGCACGCCCGGCACGAAACCGTGCCAGATCTCGTGGGTCAGTTCGGTGAGCGGCAGCCGCTTCTCCGCGCCCTCGTCATCGAAGAGGCACAGCTCGACCGACTCCGCGCCGCCCGCCCACAGTGCGAAGTTGGTGCCCGCGACACCGTCGGGACCGACCCGGAAGCGCACCCCCAGCGGGGTCGGGGCACCGGGCCATACGGGCACGGCGGGCGCCGTACGCGCAGCGCCGTTCAGCACGGGGGACGGGGCATGCCCCTGTGGAGCGGAAGCGGGCAGCCCGTTGCCCGGGGCGAGCTTCTGCTGACCGGGCAGCCCGTCGCCCGGCGCGCGCCCCTTCTGCTGCTCGATCTCCTGCTCGGGTGCGCTCGACACCTGTTCAACCTCCAGCGGCTCGGTTGAACGGCGCCAAGAAGAGCTCACGGCGTCCCTGCCGTGGTGGCTCATCGTCGCGTCGTCCTTCCCACTGTTCTGCCCAGAGCAGGGCTCGCACTCACGTTTCCCAGGAGGGGACAGATCGTTGTGTGCACGTGATGGACGCACACAGGCGCACGCGGCGCGCACGGTCAGTGATGGCCGCCGTACTGACATGGGCAGGGCTGCTGGCCGCTGCCACGGCATGCACCCCCAACGGGCTCGACGGCATGCTCGGCAAGCCCCGCTCGCCCGAGGAGATGATCCGCATCCTGCCCGACGACGGCAGCAGGGCCGTACGCCCGGACCAGGAGCTGAAAGTACTGGTGGAGTCCGGGCGCCTGGAGTCCGTGAAGGTCGTCAAGTCCCAGGACGCGCAGGAGTCCCCGGTCCCCGGGCGCATCGAAGCAGACGGCATGACCTGGCGGCCGGACGGCGACCGGAGGCTGGAACCGGCCGCCAAGTACACCGTGGACGCGGTCGCCCTCGACGGGCACGGACGGCGGGTGGCGCGGCATACGACGTTCCGGACGCACGTCCCTGACAAGCGGCTCATCGGACACATCGCCCCCGGGCACCGGTCGACCGTCGGCACCGGAATGATCGTCTCGCTTCAGTTCAACCGCGAGATCCAGAACCGGGCCGCCGTCGAGCGCGCGATCCACGTACGGGCCCGTCCCGCCGTCGAGATCCGCCCGCACTGGTTCGGCAAGGACCGGCTGGACTTCCGGCCCGAGAAATACTGGAAGCCGGGTACGAAGGTCACCGTCGGCCTGCGGCTGCGGGACGTCGAGGCGGCGCCCGGCGTCTACGGGGTCCAGCACCGGACCTACTCCTTCACCGTCGGCCGCAGCCAGACCAGCCTCGTCGACGCCGCCGAGCACACCATGAAGGTACGCCGCGACGGCAAGCTCCTCGCCACCGTGCCGATCACCGCGGGCGCCCCCAAGACGACGACGTACAACGGGAAGATGGTGGTCACCGAGAAGCTCGAGGTGACCCGGATGAACGGCGCCACGGTCGGTTTCAAGGACGCCGACGGCAAGGGCGAGTACGACATCCCGGACGTCCCGCACGCGATGCGGCTCACCAACTCCGGGACCTTCCTGCACGGCAACTACTGGGCGCGGGGCGTCTTCGGCAACGCCAATGTCAGCCACGGCTGTGTGGGCCTGCGCGATGTGAAGGGCGGCAGCTCCGCCACCCCGGCGGGCTGGTTCTTCGACCGCAGCCTGGTCGGTGACGTCGTCGAAGTCGTGCACAGCGATGACAAGAAGGTCGCTCCCGACAACGGGCTCGGAGGATGGAACATGGCATGGAAGGAGTGGAAGGCGGGCTCCGCCGTGAATTAGACGGCCATGGGCAGGACATAACACGGACAGAGGGGGGTGAACACGAGATCACTTTCAGCTGAACTTGCGACTGAAAAGTGACAATTACGAGGAGCCACCGCTGCTGGTCATATGGTTAATTGGCGCGGTGCGCGTGTGCGACGCGCAGGAGTGCGGGCCCGGTTGACGGGCCGTGCGAGGGGAGAAGCAAGTTGAACAACGGGCGACCGATACCGGGGGCGTCGGTTGGCGCACGGGGGCGCGGACGTACGGGGCGTACGGGGCTTCTGGCGCTGATACTCGGCGTGCTGCTGATCGCCGTGACGGCGTGCGGCGGCGGAGGGGGGTCCGACTCGAACCCGGGCTCCGACGGCGACAAGAACGGCAAGGGCGGCTCCGACCAGGCCGAGACCAAGACCTCACAGGCCGTCGTGACCATAGCGCCCAAGGACGGCGCCGACGACGTGGACACCAGCGGCACCCTGAAGATATCCGCGGCCAAGGGCAAGCTGACCAAGGTCACTGTCGAAGATTCGAAGGGCAAGGCGGTAGAGGGCAACATCACTGATGGCGGGGCGAGTTGGACGCCCACGTACCACCTGGCGTCCGACACGAAGTACAAGGTCCAGGCCACGGCCCAGGACCCCGAGGGCCGCCAGGCGACCGAAGAGTCCAGCTTCACGACGCTGACCCCGAAGAACACCTTCGTCGGCATCTTCACACCCGAGGACGGTTCCAAGGTCGGCGTCGGAATGCCCTTCTCGCTCAACTTCACGCGGGGCATCACCAACCCCGAGGACGTCGAGAAGGCCATCCGTATCAAGACGGAGCCCGCGGTGGAGGTCAAGGGCCACTGGTTCGGCAACGACCGGCTGGACTTCCGTCCGGAGAAATACTGGAAGCCCGGTACGAAGGTCACGGTCGACCTCGACCTCGACGGCGTGAAGGGCCGGCCCGGCGTCTACGGCGAGCAGGCCAAGACCGTGGAGTTCACCATCGGCCGCAGCCAGATCTCCACCGTGGACGTCAAGTCCAAGAAGATGATCGTCAAGCGCGACGGCAAGGTCATCAAGACCATCCCGGTGACCACGGGCAAGCCGGGTTACGAAACCTGGAACGGCCAGATGGTCATCACCGAGCGCCACGAAATGACCCGTATGAACGGCGAAACGGTCGGCTACGGCGGCGAGTACGACATCAAGGACGTATCGCACGCCATGCGCCTGTCGACCTCGGGCACCTTCATCCACGGCAACTACTGGGGCGGCGACGCCTTCGGCAACTACAACGCCAGCCATGGCTGCATCGGCCTGCGCGACCTGAAGGGCGGCAGCTCCTCGAGTCCGGCGGGCTGGTTCTTCGACCGCTCGATGATCGGCGACGTGGTGATCGTGAAGAACTCCAAGGACCGGATCATCGACCCGGACAACGGGCTCAACGGCTGGAACATGCCGTGGGACAAGTGGTGAGCGGCTGTCGGTCGTAGACCGAGAAGGTCCGGTGTGCTGCGACAGGCCCGGTGTGCTGTGACTGAGCACACCGGGCCTGTTGTCGTTAGTGCCCGTTAACCTTCCCTCATGACTGTGCATCTCGAAGTCGCCGAAGGTGTCGGCACGATTCGCCTCGACCGTCCGCCCATGAACGCGCTGGACGTCGCCACACAGGACAGGCTCAAGGAACTCGCGGAGGAGGCCACGCGTCGCGAGGACGTGCGCGCGGTGGTCCTCTACGGCGGCGAGAAGGTGTTCGCGGCGGGCGCGGACATCAAGGAGATGCAGGCCATGGACCATACGGCGATGGTCGTACGGTCCCGGGCCCTGCAGGACTCCTTCACCGCCGTGGCCCGTATCCCCAAGCCGGTGGTGGCCGCGGTCACCGGTTACGCGCTGGGCGGGGGCTGCGAGTTGGCGCTCTGCGCGGACTACCGGATCGCCGCAGACAACGCGAAGCTGGGCCAGCCGGAGATCCTGCTCGGGCTGATCCCCGGGGCGGGCGGCACCCAGCGGCTGTCCCGGCTGATCGGGCCCTCGCGCGCCAAGGACCTCATCTTCACCGGCCGTATGGTCAGGGCCGACGAGGCACTCACGCTCGGCCTGGTGGACCGGGTCGTGCCCGCCGCCGAGGTGTACGAGCAGGCGCACACGTGGGCCGCCAAGCTCGCGCAGGGGCCGGCGCTCGCACTGCGGGCCGCCAAGGAGTCGGTGGACGTGGGGCTGGAGACGGACCTCGAGACCGGGCTCGCGGTGGAACGCAACTGGTTCGCGGGGCTGTTCGCGACGGAGGACCGGGAGCGGGGGATGCGGAGCTTTGTGGAGGAGGGGCCTGGGAAGGCCAAGTTCCTCTGATCAACTTGCCCTGATCAACTGGCAGTTGACGCGGCGTCTTACGTCAGTGTCCCCCGATGGGGCGGTTTATATGAGCCTTGAGTCGAACTCGAGGTCACCTGGTCGGGGGGTATCGGCGATTGCCCTCAACTGTGCTGTCGTCGCAGGTCAATCGGTCTGCACTGCCCCACGAACTACCTGCGGCATATGCCGTTCGGATGGCTTGGAACGGAGGGTTCCCGGGGGCGTATTCCCCTGGAACGGCCCCGAAAGGCGTTCTGGGCGGCCATGATGGGGTCATGGCGGGGCTGGAGGGTAGGGAACAGCCGCGGCGGCACGCGAGTGCGACCGCGGCGCGCTGGTCGCCCGGTGTCGAGGACGAACGCGCACTGAGAGCACTGGAGTTGTTCGGCAACCCGACAAAGGCCGAGGTTCCGTTGCCGTCCCGCCCCGAGTCGGCGGCCACCGCGCGCCGCCTGACCCAGGTGGTCGTCCTGCGCGAGTGGGGACTCTCCCCGAAGATCACCGAGGACGCCGTACTCCTGGTCTCCGAACTTGTCGGCAACGCCGTACGCCACACCGGCGCCCGCGTCTTCGGACTCCGTATGCGCAGCCGCCGCGGCTGGATCCGCGTCGAGGTCCGCGACCCCTCCCGCGGCCTCCCCTGCCTCATGCCCGTCCAGGAAATGGACACCAGCGGCCGAGGCCTGGACCTCGTCGACAAACTCTCCGACCGCTGGGGCGTCGACCTGCTGCCCCGCGGCAAGACGACATGGTTCGAGATCCGGGTGACCACCGACCGCTGACGAGCACCGCTCACTGCGCGACGAGCAGGGCCTCCGCCCCGACCGGGCGGAACCCGGCCGCCTGAAAGGCCCTTACGCTACGGGCGTTCCCGGCCGCCAACTGCGCCCAGACGGGTTCGCCCGCGCCGAGGTGCCGTGCCGCCGAGGCCAGCGCACGTCCCAGCCCCCGGTGCCGTATGGACTCCTCCACCTCGACCGCGGCCTCCAGGCGTCCCGCGACCCCGCGCCCCAGGACGAGTACGCCACCGTCGACGGCCCATACGCGCACCTCGTCACGCCGCTTGCGGGCGCGGGCGACCCGGGGATGGTCGGGGTCGCGCAGCTCCGACAGCGCGAGCGACGGCGGACCCGGCACGGGCGTCGCGACGGCCAGCAGATCGATGGTGTCCGTCGTACGCCCCGTACGGTCCATGAAGGCGGCCAGGAACCGCGGATTCATGGTCGCCGCGAGGGCATCGCAGTCCAGGGATCTCAACTGTGCACGCACCCACTCCGGATCCTCGTCCGTGAAGACAACGGAGTGCGCGGTGAAGGCGATGACGCCCGCGTCCCGCCGACCATGCTGCGGCACTACGGTGACGCCACCGTCCGCCGGCGGGAACTCCCCACGGGCTGCGGCGTCGAGAATGTCCCGCAGAGTGTCAGACACGAGGTTCCCTCCACGGGCTTGAGTATGGGGCGTCCGCCGGTTGTACGGGAGCGCCCCTCCGTCATGCGGTGCGGGCGCTGCGCAGGAATGCCGCGAGCATGTCGATGCCGATCTCACCGGTGCGCACCTTGCCCAGGGTTGCGACCAGGTGCGCCGCCTCGACGGTGAGGGGCTCGCCCGCGTGCACCATGAACGTGTACGCGTAGAGGGCCGCCACCTCATCGTTACGGCAGGCGAACGGATGCAACTGCGCCACGGTCGCGGCAAGCGTGGCCGCTCTCCAGGCGTTGTCCGCCTCCGGCTGGTTCTTGCTGGCGTGCCGGGCGATCGCCGCTTCCAGCGCGGGGATGTCCTGCACCTCCGGTGCGCTGGACAGCTGGTCCGCGATGACGAGAGCCCAGCGCAGATCTACGTTGAGTTCCATCAGCTATGCCCGGCCTCCAGCGCCTCGGCGAAGGCCTTCGCGGCGGCCAGCACATGCGGCGGCACGTTCTCGTCGGGGGTGTCCTTGCCCTCCAGGTCCCGCTCAATCAGTGTGCGGATATAGCCGGAGAGCATCATGCCGCGCTCGTGCGCTATGGCCTTCGCCTTGTCGACCAACTCGGCGGGGAGGCGCACGTTGAGCTGTTTCGTGTCCTGGGCCTGCATGGTTGCTCCCTGGTGTGGTGTGCGGTCTGCCGCTGGCTAGCATTACCTAGTAATTGCTAGCTGTCCACTCCGGCCCGGGTGGTCGCCGCACTCTGCTCCCGGCCGGGCGGTTAATCTGACCCCCGACAGCAAGGCATGGTTGACAGCGACACAGCACGAAGGGGCGGGCCCGGTGGCGGACATCGAGGAAGCACGCAAGGCGTTCGAGCGGATCGACGTGGACGGGGACGGGTTCATCACCGCGGCCGAGTTCAAGACCGCTCTCGCCCAGGGCGGGGACTGGAACGTCACCGAGGCGGTGGCGGAGGCCGTGATCGCCGACCGAGACCTCAACGGCGACAAGCTTCTCTCGTTCGACGAGTTCTGGGCGTACCTGAACAAGTGAGCCGAGCAACTTGGGGCGCCCACCGCGGGATGCGGAGGGCGCCCTTCGTCATGCGCGTCGCCCGGTCCGTATCGATCAACTCTCGGAATGGCTCGGCACCTTCCCGCTCATTCGACGACGCTGTGGAACCAGCACCCTGAGACATGACACTTAGCGGACAAGGCCCGCCACGATCGTGGTGAGGGTGCGTTCGACGACCGTGTCGCGCTGATCGGCGGGGAGGCGGGCGAGGGGCCCGTCAAGGATGAGCAGCGAGAGGCCGTGGACGGTCGACCAGGCGGCGACCTCGGCGGCGGGCCGGTTCTCCGGCCGCATCCGGCCCGTGGCCACGAGCGCGTCGAGCGTGTCGGAGAGCTCCACGAACGCCGCGAACTCCGGCCTGTCGTCGGGGGCTTCGAGGCCGGTGAAGTCATCGGGCTCCTCCGGGGCCGTACGGCAAAAGGCGGTGCGGAAGAGCCCCGGGTGCTCGATCGCGAACCGTACGTACCCGCGCCCGATCGCCTCGGCCCTGCGCACGGCCTCCTCCCCGGGGTCGTCGAGCCGGGGTCGTGCGTGCAGGGTCTCGGTCATCGACGCGGCGAGCGCCTGCTGGCCGCGGGTCTTCACGGCGTGCAGGAGATCTCCGTGGCCGCTGAAGTGGCGGTACGCGGCGGTGGGCGACACGCCGACGCTGCGGGCCGCCTCACGCAGTACGACCCGTTCGGGGCCTCCTTCGGCCGCGAGTTGGACGGCGGCTTCGATCAGCGCGTTGCGGAGGTCGCCGTGGTGGTAGCGGGACTTGCCGTCCGTGATCCGTTCCATGACTCCATCTTGCCCCAAGTTGACGCCGTTAACATCCTGTGCCACTGTCGATGTTAACGGCATAAACATCCGGAGGCGATCACCGTGTTCGATCGAATTGCCGGGCTGGCCCTCCACCGGGGCCGACTCGTACTGACACTGACCGTGGTGGCCGTGGTCGCCATGGGGGCCATCGGCTTCGGGGCGTTCGGCAAGCTCCTGGGCGGCGGCTTCGAGGATCCGAACGCGCCCTCGACCCACGCCCAGGAGCTCATCGACGAGAACTTCGGCGGCGAGACCAATCTGGTCCTGCTGGTGCGGGCCGACGACGGCGACCTCGGTTCCGCCGCCGCCGAACGCGCGGGCCGCACCCTCACCTCGGAGCTCAAGGACGAATCCACCGTGGCGAACGTGATCTCGTACTGGGACACCGGCGCCGCCACGCTGACCTCTCGGGACGGCGACGCGGCGCTGGTGCTGGCCCACGTCAAGGGCGACGACACCGAGCAGGGTGACAACGCCTCGGCGCTCATCGACGCGTACACCGGCGACCGGAACGGGCTGACCGTGCAGGCCGGCGGAGAGGCCGCGGTCGGCGACGAAGTTCCCACCCAGGTCGCCAAGGACCTCGCCCTGGCCGAGACGATCGCCGTGCCCCTGATCCTCATCCTGCTCGTGATCGCCTTCGGCAGTCTCGTCGCGGCACTACTGCCCCTGGTCATCGGGCTGATCGCGATCGTCGGCACCTTCGCCGAGCTCTATGTGCTCGGCAGCATCACCAACGTGTCGGTGTTCTCGATCAACCTCACCACCGCCCTCGGTCTTGGCCTCGGCATCGACTACGCCCTGCTCATGATCAGCCGGTTCCGCGAGCACCTCGCGGAGGGCGCCGACGTTCCCGAGGCACTCCGGCACACCGTACGAACGGCCGGGCGGACCATCGTCTTCTCGGCGGCGACCGTCGCCGCCGCGCTGGCCGCCCTGCTGGTCTTTCCGCAGTTCTTCCTGCGCTCCTTCGCCTACGCGGGCATCGGCGTGGTGGTCATCGCCGCCGTCAGCGCCCTGCTCGTCGTCCCGGCGCTGCTCGCCGTGCTCGGCCACCGGGTCAACAGCGGCCGCCTGCCCTGGGCGCAGACCGTACGCAGCGCCGAGGCGCCCTTCTGGGGCCGGCTGGCCCGCACGGTCATGCGCAGGCCCGCGCTGACCGCACTTCCGGTCCTCGGGATCCTGCTGCTCGCCGCGAGCCCGCTGCTCGGTGTCACCTTCGGCACGCCGGACGAGCGGGTGCTGCCGGAGAGTGCCCAGAGCCGGCAGGTCGCCACCACGGTGCAGCGCGACTTCACGGGCAGCGACGAGTCGGCGGTGCAGATCGTCACGACCGGGCCGGTGGCCGCGGACGGGCTGCGCTCGTACGCGACCGAGCTGTCGCGGCTCGACGGCGCCGTACGGGTCGAGACGTCCGCCGGCACATTCAGTGAGGGCCGCGCCACCCCGCCAGGGCCTGCGAATGCCGTACTTGGCCGCCCCGACGCCCAGCGGATCACGGTCGTCACCGGTCTCACCCCCAAGTCGGACGAAGCCCAGGACCTGGTCAAGGACGTACGGGCGGTGGATCCGCCAGCCGGTACCGAGACGCTGGTCGGCGGCACCGACGCGCGCCTCGTCGACTCCAAGGACTCGATCGCCGACCGGCTCCCGGCCGCCATCGGTCTCGTCGGGGTCACCACGTTCGTGCTCCTCTTCCTCTTCACCGGCAGCGTGATCCAGCCACTGCGGGCGCTGGTCCTCAACGCCATCAGCCTCACCGCGGCCATCGGCGTGATGGTGTGGATCTTCCAGGACGGCCATCTGTCGTCCGCACTCGGATTCACCCCCCAACCCATGGACACCTCCATGACGGTGCTCATGTTCTGCATCGCCTTCGGCCTGTCCATGGACTACGAGGTCTTCGTGACCAGCCGGATCAAGGAACTGCACGACGCGGGCGCCGACACCGAGACCGCCGTCACCAGCGGGCTCTCGCACACCGGACGAATCGTGACCATGGCCGCCGGGCTGCTAGCGGTGAGCTTCTTCGCCTTCGGCACGGCCCAGGTCAGCTTCATCCAGATGTTCGGGCTCGGCAGCGGCCTGGCGATCCTGATCGACGCGGTGGCCGTACGCGGGGTACTGGTACCGGCGGCCATGCGCCTCCTCGGCCGTACGGCCTGGTACGCGCCGAAGCCGCTGCGCGCGGTGCACGGGCGGCTGGGCCTCACCGAGGGCGCGCCCGCCGAGGAGGAGCGGACGCCCGCCAAGGTCTGACCCTCTGGCGGCGCGCAGTTGATTCGGCTGTCGGGAGAGGGATTCGCGGGAGCAGAAGTCAGCCGCTCTGGGCCCACTCGCGCAGGGCGGCTTTGCTCACGAAATCCGCCACGTTCTTGTCCAGCGGGTCGTCGGTGTACTGGTGGAAGCGCCATTTCGCTTGGATGCGCGGCTTGCCCGCCGTTACGTAGTCGGCGATCCAGAGCCCGTCACCTGCGTACGAGGTGGAATCGACATTCAACCAAAAATTTCGATTGCAATAGAGAATGGTCCGATGATTCGGCCGTAGTTCCTTCACCTTGCGGATGAAGCGGTCCTTCTCGGCGTTGGTGGCGTGGGTGCCCTCGCTCGTCGTTTCCCAGTCGACGGCGAGGATGTCGCCCGCCTTTTCCGGGGCCTTGCTGACGAAGTACTCGGCCTGGGCCGTGAGGTTGCCGGGCCAGAGGAAGTGGTAGAAGCCGACCACGCAGCCGGCGTCTCGCGCGGTCTTCGTCTGGGCGCCGAGTTTCGGGTTGACGTACGAACGGCCCTCCGTCGCCTTGACGAAGACGAAGGACAGGCCATCGGTGTCGTACGAGGACGACTGGTAGGAACTGACATCGATGCCGCGCAGCATGGGGGGATCCTCCGTGCGGTGGGGGAGAGGGAAGTGGGGGCCAGGAAAGCCGCAACTACCTTGCGTCTTCCCTTACTTCAGTCGCCCCACCCTCGCATGGATGTTCTGTCGAACGCAGCCGCAAAGCCTAAACTGCCCACCCACCGGCCGATGAAGGGACGTAACCGTGGCTCAGCGGTCAACCGAGGACGAGCCCATTGCCCTCAAGCCCGCCCTCGAATCGATGACCCGGCTGGTCGCCGCCGTCATCGTCCACGACAAGGCCACCAACCGCGTCGTCCTCCTCCAGCGCGGCCAGAACGCCAAGTTCGCCCAGGGCATGTGGGACCTCCCCGTCGGCAAGAGCGAACCCGGCGAACCCATCACCGAAACCGCCGTGCGCGAGCTCTACGAGGAAACCGGCCTGACCGTGAAGCCGGAGTCTCTGAAGGTCGCCCACATCATCCACTGCGCCTGGGGCGTCGAAGCCCCCAATGGCTTCCTCACGGTCGTTTTCGCCGCCCACGAATGGTCCGGCGAACCCGAAAACCGAGAACCGCGCAAGCACGCCCAGGTCCGCTGGGTTGGCGTCGAGGCCATCCCCGACGAGTTCGTGGGCTCCACCGCAAGCGCCCTCCACAGCTACCTCAAGGGTGGCCCTCAGGTGTTCCTGGACGGCTGGAAGTGCCGGGTCGGGCCCGAGTGCTGAGGTGGCCGGCACCGCTACCTCAGCACTCGATGATGTTCACCGCCAGCCCACCCCGCGCCGTCTCCTTGTACTTCACGGACATGTCGGCGCCCGTGTCCTTCATGGTCTTGATGACCTTGTCGAGGGACACCTTGTGGGAGCCGTCCCCGCGCATGGCCATCTTCGCGGCCGTGACCGCCTTCACCGCGGCCATGCCGTTGCGTTCGATGCAGGGGATCTGGACGAGGCCGCCGACGGGGTCGCAGGTGAGGCCGAGGTTGTGTTCCATGCCGATCTCGGCGGCGTTCTCGACCTGTTCGGGGGAGCCGCCCAGGACCTCGGCGAGTGCGCCCGCCGCCATGGAACAGGCGGAGCCGACCTCGCCCTGGCAGCCGACCTCGGCGCCGGAGATGGAGGCGTTCTCCTTGAAGAGCATGCCGATGGCTCCGGCGGCCAGCAGGAAGCGGACCACCCCGTCCTCGTCGGCACCCGGCACGAAGTTGATGTAGTAGTGCAGGACCGCCGGGATGATGCCCGCCGCGCCGTTGGTCGGGGCGGTCACGACCCGGCCGCCCGCCGCGTTCTCCTCGTTCACGGCCATCGCGTACAGCGTGATCCACTCCATCGCGTGGGCCAACGGGTCGCCCTCCGCCCGGAGTTGGCGTGCGGAGACGGCGGCCCTGCGGCGGACCTTCAGGCCGCCGGGCAGGATGCCCTCGCGGGACATGCCGCGTGCGACGCACGCCTGCATCACCCGCCAGATGGCGAGAAGCCCCTCGCGGATCTCCTCCTCCGTGCGCCACGCCCGCTCGTTCTCCAGCATCAGCGCGGAGATCGACAGGCCCGTCTCCCGCGTCAGGCGCAGCAGCTCGTCGCCCGTGCGGAAGGGGTACTTGAGCGCCGTGTCGTCGAGCTTGATCCGGTCCGCGCCGACCGCGTCCTCGTCGACGACGAAGCCGCCGCCCACGGAGTAGTACGTCTTCGTCAGGAGTTCGGCGCCGGAAGCGTCGTACGCCCAGAGCGTCATGCCGTTCGCGTGGTACGGCAGCGTCTTGCGGCGGTGCAGGATCAGGTCGTCGTCGAAAGAGAAGGGGATTCGATGCTTGCCGAGCAGCTTCAGGGACTTTTCGGAGCGGATCGCGTCCACTCGCTCGTCCGCCGACTCGACGTCCACAGTCCGTGGGGAAGCGCCCTCCAGGCCTAGCAGCACCGCCTTCGGGGTTCCGTGGCCGTGCCCGGTCGCGCCCAGGGAGCCGTACAACTCGGCGCGTATCGAGGCCGTCGGGGCCAGCAGGCCCTCGTTTTTCAGGCGGCGGGCGAACATCCGCGCCGCGCGCATCGGGCCGACCGTGTGGGAGCTGGACGGGCCGATGCCGATCGAGAAAAGGTCGAAGACCGAGATGGCCACGGTGACTCCTCACAACAGGGGTGGAACATAGATCGAGGGGCGCGTAGCGCTTCGAACAGGGCGGTGGTGGGAGACGGGTGGGAGGGGCACCGCGCACGCACCTCCAGTGTGCGCGGTGCCCCGAATAAGGCGCCCGAAGAAGGCGCCCGGAACGTACGGACCTACTTCAGGCCGGCGTACAACGGGTGCTTGTCGGCCAGCGCGGACACCCGGGCCTTCAGCGAATCGGAGTCGTACGCGGGCTTCAGCGCCTCGGCGATGATGTCCGCGACCTCGGCGAAGTCCTCGGCCGTGAAGCCACGGGTGGCGAGGGCGGGCGTACCGATCCTGAGACCCGACGTCACCATCGGCGGGCGAGGGTCGTTCGGGACGGCGTTGCGGTTGACGGTGATGCCGACCTCGTGGAGGCGGTCCTCGGCCTGCTGGCCATCGAGCTCGGAGTGGCGCAGGTCGACGAGTACGAGGTGTACGTCCGTGCCGCCGGACAGCACCGAGACGCCGGCCGAAGTGACGTCGTCCCGCATCAGGCGCTCGGCGAGGATCCGCGCGCCCTCCAGCGTGCGCCGCTGGCGCTCCTTGAACTCCTCCGAGGCCGCGACCTTGAAGGAGACGGCCTTGGCGGCGATCACATGCTCCAGGGGGCCGCCCTGCTGACCTGGGAAGACAGCAGAGTTGATCTTCTTCGCGAGTTCGGCCGTGGAAAGGATCACGCCACCGCGCGGACCGCCCAGCGTCTTGTGAGTGGTGGTCGTGACGACATGCGCGTGCGGGACGGGGTTGGGGTGCAGGCCCGCCGCGACCAGGCCCGCGAAGTGCGCCATGTCGACCATCAGGTACGCGCCGACCTCGTCGGCGATGCGGCGGAAGGCGGCGAAGTCGAGCTGGCGCGGGTACGCGGACCAGCCCGCCACGATCAGCTTCGGCCTGGACTCCTTGGCCAGCTTCTCGACCTCGGCCATGTCGACCTGGCCGGTCGCGTCGTCCACGTGGTACGCGACGACGTTGTAGAGCTTGCCGGAGAAGTTGATCTTCATGCCGTGGGTCAGGTGCCCGCCGTGCGCGAGGTTCAGGCCCATGATCGTGTCGCCGGGCTTGAGCAGCGCGAACATCGCCGCGGCGTTGGCCTGGGCGCCCGAGTGCGGCTGGACGTTGGCGTGTTCGGCGCCGAAGAGCTCCTTGATCCGCTCGATGGCGATCCGCTCGACGACGTCGACGTGCTCACAGCCGCCGTAGTAGCGGCGGCCCGGGTAGCCCTCGGCGTACTTGTTGGTGAGGATCGAGCCCTGGGCCTCCATGACCGCGACCGGAGCGAAGTTCTCCGAGGCGATCATCTCCAGGGTGGACTGCTGACGGTTCAGCTCGGCGTCGACGGCGGCGGCGACGTCCGGGTCGAGTTCGTGCAGGGGCTGGTTCAGAAGCGACATCAGTCAGGAGTCCTTCAGGAGCTGGAGTCGGAGCCGGAGAATTCGGTGTACTCGGTCGCGGAGAGCAGGTCCTTCGGCTCCTCCGCGATACGCACCTTGAACAGCCAACCGCCCTCGAACGGGGCGGTGTTCACCAGCGCAGGATCGTCCACCACGTCCTGGTTGATCTCGGTGACCTCACCGGTGACCGGCGAATACAGATCGCTGACCGACTTCGTCGACTCCAGCTCGCCGCAGGTCTCGCCCGCGCTCACCGTGTCGCCGACCTCGGGGAGCTGGACGTACACGACATCGCCGAGCGCGTTGGCCGCGAACTCGGTGATGCCGACCGTCGATACGCCGTCCTCGGCGACCGACAGCCACTCGTGCTCCTTGCTGTAGCGCAGCTGCTGGGGGTTGCTCATGGCCTGAATTCTCCTGTACACGGGGGAGTGGTGATCAACGGATGGTCTTGCGTTACGAGACGCCGGACAAGAGACGTCGGATACGAGACGGCACACGGGAACGTACGTCACGTCGCCGCGCTGCCGAACCGCCGGCGGGACTACTTCTGGCGCTTGTAGAACGGCAGCGCCACGACCTCGTACGGCTCGTGGCTGCCCCGGATGTCCACGCCGACACCGGGCGTGCCGGGCGCGGAGTGCGCGGCGTCGACGTACGCCATCGCGATCGGCCTGCCGAGGGTCGGCGAGGGCGCGCCGGAGGTGACCTCGCCGATGACCTTGCCGTCGGCGACGACCGCGTACCCGGCGCGCGGGACGCGGCGGCCCTCGGCGACCAGGCCGACGAGGACGCGCGGCGGCGACGACTCGGCATGGGCGGCGGCCTCGGTGAGCGCCTCGCGCCCCACGAAGTCGCCCTCCTTCTCGAACTTCACGACCCGCCCGAGCCCCGCGTCGAAGGGGGTGAGCGAGGTCGACAGCTCATGCCCGTACAGCGGCATGCCCGCTTCCAGGCGCAGTGTGTCCCGGCAGGACAGTCCGCAGGGGACGAGGCCCGCAGAGGAGCCAGCCTCGGTCAGCGCCTGCCACAGCTTCTCCGCGTCGGCCGGGGCGACGAACAGCTCGAAGCCGTCCTCGCCGGTGTAGCCGGTGCGCGCGATCAGGGCCGGGACAGCGGCGACCGTGCCGGGCAGGCCCGCGTAGTACTTCAGGCCGTCGAGGTCGGCATCGGTGAGGGACTTCAGGATGCCGGGGGACTCGGGGCCCTGGACGGCGAGCAGCGCGTACGCGTCACGGTCGTCGCGTACGGCGGCATCGAAACCCCCGTGAGCCGCAGCGCGCTCGGTCAGGGCGTCCAGGACCACCTGGGAGTTGGAGGCGTTGGCCACGACCATGTATTCGGTCTCCTGGAGCCGGTACACGATCAGGTCGTCGAGGATGCCGCCGTCCTCGCGGCAGATCATGGTGTAGCGGGCGCGGCCGACCTTGACGCCGCCGATGTTCCCGACCAGCGCGTAGTCGAGCAGTGCGGCGGCCCCCGTTCCGGTGACCGTGATCTCGCCCATGTGGGAGAGGTCGAAGAGACCCGCCTTCGTACGTACGGCCATGTGCTCGTCGCGCTCGGAGCCGTACCGCAGCGGCATGTCCCAGCCGGCGAAGTCGGTCATCGTGGCGCCGAGCGAGCGATGCAGGGCATCGAGTGCTGTGCGGCGTGGAGTGGTGGTGCTGCTCATCGGACAGGGCTCCCAAGGCATGACGGCGAGGTCGTTCCTCCCCATCTGTCATCGGAACCTGAGAGGTTCGCCGTGACCGCCGACAGGCGGTGGTCATGGTTTGCACCTTGGGTGGAGCCGCTGGTCAGCGGCCCGCTTTTCAGATGTGCCTCGCCCGCGCGGTAACGGGGCCTGAGAGATTCAAGGGAGGGACTTGCTCCTTCGGCGCCCGGACACCCGTACACCTGCGTGTACATGTACCCGGAACTCTCCCGCGCGGATTCAAGCGGCCGGTATGCAGTTGGCGCGCACATCATCGCACGCATCGGTGCGGCATGGCAGGGGGGCCTTTCACAGGCGTGGGAGGCCTTTCACAGGGGTCACAGACCCGTCACAGTGATCTGTGACGGGTCTGTGGCATGGCGAGAACGAAAACGACAGGGTGCACGCATTACCTTCTCTTTACACTCGACGGGGATGGGTCTCCCGACCCCATGGGGAGGACGAACAGCGTGAACAGGACCACGGCGTACGCGACGGGTGCCGCCGTCGCACTGCCCAAGCAGCCCGCTGTCCCGGCAGTCCCGGCCAGGGAGGCGTGCGGCCCGCTCCCGGCGCCCGTCGTCCGTGATCTACGGGAGCGCGCGGGACACAGTCCGCACGGCCTGCGCTTCGGCGCGGCCGATCTCGTCGTGGTCACGGGCCTCCCGGGCAGCGGCAAGTCGACCCTGATGCGCCGCGCGGTGACGGGCGTCCGCATCGACTCGCAGGACACCCGCGACCGCTGGGACCGCCGCGTGTCCCGGTTTCTGCCGTACGCGGTCTACCGCCCCCTCGTACGGGCCGCGCACTACGCGGGCCTGCGCCGCGCCCTGCGCTCCGGCGAGGGAGTCGTCGTGCACGACTGCGGCACCCAGGCCTGGGTGCGCAGCTGGATCGCGCGCGAGGCCAAACGCCGCGGCGGCACGCTGCATCTGCTGCTCCTTGACGTCCCGCCGGACACGGCCCTGGACGGCCAGCGTGAGCGGGGCCGAGGCGTCTCGCGGTACGCCTTCGCCCGGCACCGCGCCGCGGTCGCCCGGCTGCTGCGCTCCGTCGAGAAGGGCGACCTGCCGGAGGGCTGCGGTTCGGCCGTCCTCATCGACCGGGCCGCGGCGGACGTGCTGCGGCGGATCGACTTCGGCGACTGAAACGGCCGGCGTCGGCGGGCGCTAGGGTCTGTCCGGCGGATCAGGTCGGAGGAGAGCTACGGTGCCTGGCGAGCAGAGGTGAGCGGGGTCTGGTGCGTGCAGCTGCAAGGCGGAGGATTGAGTCGACGCGATGGGGGTCCCCCCGCGCGAGCTCGATTCGAGCGTGGGGGAGTCGGCGATTGACGACAACGCGGCTGGGGGTCCCCCCACGCCCTCAAGGCAGTGGGGGAGTGCGTGCCAGCCCCCGCGTCTCCGGCATGATCCGCCGGACAGACCCTAGGGTTTCAGGCGCAGCGGTTGCTGCCCCGGCAGTGGTATCCGGCACTGGTCCCGGCAGTGGTTTTCGAGCAGGTGGTAGAGGCAGATGGACATCCCGGCACAGGCGCACCCCCATCCGCACGTCGGCTGGCCCGGCAACGAGTTGGAGGAGGTGCTCGCCGCGTCCCTAGGCGCTCCGGCGGGGCCCTCGGCGGGAGCCCGGATCGTGGAGGTCCTCGGCCGCAGCTTCCTCTGGGTGCCGCTGCCGAGCGGCGGCGGCCCGCACAGCGGTCCGCTGAACCTGCCCGCGATGGAGCTCGACGGACAGGCGTACGTCCCGGTCTTCAGCTCGGAGCAGCAGTTCCGGCAGATCGTCGGCGACCACATGCCGTATACGATCGCGCCCGCCGTCGAGTTCGCGCGCGGACTGCCGCCGCAGGTGGGCATCGCGGTGAACCCGGAGGGCACGGTCGGTATCCCGCTGCCCCCGCCCGCCGTCGCCGAACTGTGCCGCGCCGGACGCACCGAGCTGGACGGCCCCGCGAGCGGCGGCCGGGTCCGCCTGTTCGAGCCCGACTGGCAGCAGGACCCGGTGGACTTCCTGACGGCCGCCTCGACCGAGTTCGAAGCCACCGGCGCCGTACGAACCGCCCGCCGCTGCCTCGCCGCCATCGAAACCGCCGACCCGGTCCTCTTCATAGGCGTAGAACTGACCTCCTGGGACCCCGAAGCCCGCACCCTCCCCCTGGACGCCCTGGGCAGAGCCCTGACCCGAGCCCCAGCCCCCTGGCCGGTCAACCTGGTCTTCCTGGAAGCAGCCGTGGACCCGGTAACCACCTGGCTACGAGAAAGGGTCCGCCCCTTCTACCAGGGGCCCGCTGCAGCGCCCCTGTAAGGGGCGCGGGGCTGTGTCGATTTGCGGCTCCGCCGCGTGGGCGCGACCAGCCACAACGAGCCTGCAGCCCGCAATCGACATGGAGCCCCGAACTCGAATCGGCACTTACAGCGGAGGCCAGCTCCAATCGGTTCAGCCAGCGCAGCGCATAAGCTGGTTTCATATCCGAGTCAACTTCACGAAGGGGCGGTACAGGTGAGCGCCAGCGGCATCGCGGCCGGGCAGGTCGAGCACATGCTGCGCCAGGTGACGCCCGGGCGTTACGACGCCTACGAGGCGCTCCTGCGGGCGCTCGCGACCCCCTCGGCGGGCCAGATCTGGATGCTGCTCTGGCACGGCCAGGCCGGCTCACCGGACGCCCAGTACGGGAACATGGAGGTGGAGGGCTTCAGTTACGCGCCCTGCGTCACCTCCGCCCAGGAGCTCTCGGCCAGCGGCTGGAACCGTTCGTACGAAGTCGTCGACGGCCTCGACGTGGCCCGCACCCTCTACCCCGACCACTACGGCCTGTGGCTGAACCCGCACGCGCCCGGCGGCGGCGTCGGCATCCCCTGGCTCGACCTGCGCCGTATCGCCACCGGTCTGGAGCGGCAGCCCGCAGGACCGCTCCGGATGGCCGAGCCGAGCATCGAACTCCCGCAGTTCTACGCCCTCCTCACGCAGAACGCGCACCGCACCGCCGCCGTGCGCTCGCTGCGCCGCGCCTGGGTGCAGCCCGCGCTGGGCGCGCCGTATCTGGCCATCGGCCTCGATGTGTACGACACGAGTCCGCCCGCCGTGGACTCGGTACGGGCGATGATGCAGCAGTCGATCGGCGTCGTGCCGGAGGGGCTGCCGGTGTCGACCGTCGCGATGTCCGACGAGTACGACCCGGTGGCCATGTGGATGCGGGCCATGACGCGCCCGTTCTACGACCGCGAGGCCCACGCGGCCCCCGCGCAGGCACCGGTGGCGGGCGGATACGGCTACCCGGACTCGTACTGACGCTCCGTCGGACCCTTGGGACTCCGTCCGATCCGTCTGATCCACCTCCGTTCGACTTCCGTTCGACCTCGATTCGACTTCGGATCTGGTTCGAGTTTATTGTCCCGATCTACGCGGGTAAACGCGGCGTGTGGCCCTTGGGTATCAACTGTCCCGCGTCCGCACCTCGTTACGTACCGTTCGGATAACGGAACGTCCCAGACAGCATCACGTTTAGGCATCCATTCACCGCCAGGTCTTTCGACAGATCGCTGAACCGTTGAAGACTCCGGCTCCAGGGGTGTTCGCCCCTGTGTACGACGGACTGGTCACGCCGCTACAGCGGCAAGTGGGGGCCGGCTACAGCCGGTTGAGAGGGGTCGCTGCCACAATGACGGCACCATTGCACGAGCCGACCGCGGAAGCGGCCCCGAGCGCTGCCGAGGAGGCGGTGCTCGCCGGCTCCGCCGAGGGCAAGGCGGTACAGGGGCGTTCCCTCGGCCGGATCGCCTGGGAGCGCCTCAAACGCGACAAGCTGGCCCTCACGGGCGGCATCGTCGTGCTCGCACTGATCGCGATCGCACTGCTCGCACCGGTGATCACCAACCTGGTCGGGCAGGACCCCGAGACGCACCACGAGGACCTGATCGACCCTCTCTTCTCCACCCCCAAGGGCTCCTGGGGCGGCATCAGCGCGGACCACCTCCTCGGCGTCGAACCGGTCAACGGGCGTGACGTGTTCGCCCGGATCGTCTACGGCGCCCGGATCTCGCTCCTGGTCGGCTTCCTGTCCGCCCTCGTCGCGGTCGTGCTCGGCACGGTTCTGGGTGTCCTCGCCGGCTACTTCGGCGGCTGGCTGGACGCGGTCATCAGCCGGGTGATGGACGGTCTGCTGGCCTTCCCGCAGCTGCTCTTCATCATCGCGCTGGTGTCGGTCATGCCGAACGAGATGCTGGGCCTCACCGGCACAGGCGTCCGCATCTTCGTGATGATCCTGGTGATCGGCTTCTTCGGCTGGCCCTATGTCGGACGCGTGGTGCGCGGCCAGACGCTCTCGCTGCGTGAGCGCGAGTACATCGAGGCGGCCCGCAGTCTCGGGGCCGGGCGGTTCTACATCCTGTTCA
The DNA here is from genome assembly GCF_054783935.1 of Streptomyces pseudoechinosporeus. Lineage (NCBI taxonomy): Bacteria > Bacillati > Actinomycetota > Actinomycetes > Kitasatosporales > Streptomycetaceae > Streptomyces > Streptomyces pseudoechinosporeus. The sequence goes on along the minus strand of NZ_BAAGPS010000003.1, from coordinate 105,476 downwards.
AGGAGCTGCTGCCCAACCTCGTCGCGCCCATCATCGTGTACACGACGATGATGATCCCGACCAACATCCTCACCGAAGCGGCACTCAGCTTCCTGGGCGTGGGCGTCAAGCCGCCCACGGCCTCCTGGGGGCAGATGCTTGCCTCCGCGATCGACTACTACGACTCGGATCCCATGTACATGGTGATCCCGGGCGTAGCGATCTTCATCACCGTGCTTGCCTTCAATCTCTTCGGCGACGGCGTGCGCGATGCGCTGGATCCGAAGGGTTCCCGCTGAACTGCCGTACCCCCAGGGCCCGTCATCTGTCGGCGGGCCGCTACACACACGGAGGATCCGAGTGACTACCCAACGCACCACAGGGCGGCGCAAGCAGGCCGTGGCCGCCGCCGGCGTGGTTGCCGCGCTGCTGGCCACGGCGGCGTGCGGCGGCGGCGGCACCGACGACGGTGGCGAAGGCGGCGCGGCCGGCTTCAACGCCGCGAACAACAAGGTCGCCCAGGCATCCGAGGTCAAGAAGGGCGGCGAGCTGAAGTTCGCCGGCGTCCAGGACGCCGACTCGTGGGACACCACGCGCGGTTACTACGGCATGGCGTGGAACTTCATGCGGTACTACAGCCGCACGCTGGTGACCGGCAAGGCGGAGCCCGGAGCGAAGGGCGCCGAGGTCACCCCCGACCTCGCCACCGACACGGGGAAGATCTCCGACGACGGCAAGACGTACACGTTCACGCTGCGTGACGGGGTGACCTGGGAGGACGGCAAGCCGATCACCTCCAAGGACGTCAAGTACGGCATCGAGCGCCAGTGGGCGCAGGATGTGCTGTCCGGCGGTCCCGTCTACCTGAAGGACGTCCTTGACCCCAAGGGCGAGTACCCGGGGCCCTACAAGGACCCGTCCCCGGACAAGCTGGGTCTGAAGTCGATCGAGACCCCGGACGACAAGACCATCATCTTCAAGCTGCCCGCGCCCAACTCGGACTTCGTTGACATGCTCGGGCTGGCCTCGGCGTCCCCGGTCCGCCAGGACAAGGACACCAAGTCGAAGTACGGTCTGAAGCCGTTCTCGTCCGGCCCGTACAAGTTCCAGTCGTACACGCCGAACAAGAAGCTGGTCCTGGTCCGCAACGAGAACTGGAAGCCGGCCTCGGACCCGATCCGCAAGGCGTACCCGGACAAGATCTCGCTGACGCTGTTCACCAACGCCAACGACATGGACCAGCGTCTGATCAACGGCGACTACGACCTGGACATCAACCAGACCGGTCTGTCCCCGCAGGGCCGCACCACGGCCCTGAAGGAGCACAAGGGCAACCTGGACAACCCGGTCTCCGGCTACGTCCGGTACGCGGTCTTCCCGCAGACGGTCAAGCCGTTCGACAACATCCACTGCCGCAAGGCCGTGATCTACGGCGCCGACCACGAGTCGCTGCAGACCGCGCGCGGCGGCCCGATCGCCGGTGGCGACATCGGCACCAACATGCTGCCGCCGTCCGTCCCTGGTGCCGAGGGCCAGAAGTACGACCCGTACGAGTCGGCCACGGCGAACAAGAAGGGCAACGTCGCCAAGGCCAAGGAAGAGCTGAAGGCCTGCGGTCAGCCGAACGGCTTCAAGACCACCATCGCGGTCCGCAACAACAAGCCGGTCGAGGTGGCCACCGCCGAGTCTCTCCAGGCCTCGCTGAAGAAGGTCGGCATTGACGTCGAGATCGACCAGTACGACGGTGCGCAGACCAGCGGCATCATCGGCAGCCCCTCGAACGTGGTGAAGAAGGGCTACGGCATCATCATCATGGGCTGGGGCCCGGACTTCCCGACCGTCCAGGGCTTCGGTCTGCCCCTGTGGAGCAGCAAGTACATCCTTGAGAGCGGCAACAACAACTTCGCGATGATCAAGGACAAGACGATCGACGGCCTGTTCGACGACTACGTCACCACGCTGGACGACGCGGGCAAGGAAAAGATCGCCACGGAGATCAACCACAAGGTCATGGAGGGCGGCTACTACCTGCCCTTCGTCTTCGAGAAGTTCATCAACTGGCGCTCGAGCCGGCTGGCGAACGTCTACACGACCGACAACTACAGCGGTCAGTACGACTTCGTGAACCTGGGTCTGAAGAACTGAATCCGACCGGCGCACCCGCCATACGGCACGAAAGGCAGGTGAAGGCCGGCGCGGCGTGACCCGTGGGCCACCGGAAGACCTCCGGTGGCCCACGGTCCGCCGCCGGGCCGAGAGCAGTGCTCGCTTACCTCACCAGGCGGCTCTTCGCCGCCGCAGTGATGCTGGTGGTCATCATCCTGGTGGTCTTCTGCATCTTCTTCCTCGTCCCCCGCTGGGCGGGCGTGGACCCGGCCACGATGTTCGTGGGCAAGCAGGCCGACCCCGGGGCCATCGAGGCGGTCCGCCAGAAGCTGGGCCTCGGCGACCCGATCCTCGCCCAGGTCTGGGAGTTCTTCAAAGGCCTCTTCGCCGGACGTACGTACGTCGGTGGCGGCGACGTCACGCAGTGCTCGGCGCCGTGCTTCGGCTACTCCTTCCGCAACGAGCAGGCCATCTGGCCGGTGCTCACCGACCGCTTCCCGGTCACCCTGGCCCTCGCGCTCGGCGCCGCCGTTCTGTGGCTGCTGTTCGGTGTCGCGGCGGGCGTGCTCTCCGCGCTCAAGCGCGGCTCCCTGTGGGACCGCGGCGCGATGGTCGTCGCCCTCGCCGGTGTCTCGCTCCCCATCTACTTCACCGGCCTGCTGTCGCTGGCGATCTTCAGCTACGGACTCGGCTGGCTCGACGCCCAGTACGTCCCCATCGAAGAGAGCGTCGGCGGCTGGTTCGGCGGCATGCTCCTGCCCTGGATCACGCTCGCCTTCCTTTACGCGGCGATGTACGCCCGGATCACCAGAGCCACGATGCTGGAGGTCATGGGCGAGGACTACATCCGCACCGCCCGCGCCAAGGGCCTGCGCGAGCCGGTCGTGATCGGCAAGCACGCCATGCGCTCCACCATGACGCCGATCCTCACCATGCTCGGCATGGACCTCGGCGCCCTGATCGGCGGCGCGATCCTCACCGAGACCACCTTCAGCCTTCCCGGCCTCGGACAGGCGGTCCTCAAGGCGATCAGCGACAAGGACCTGCCCGTCATCCTGGGCGTCACACTGATCACCTCGCTCGCGGTGATCGTCGCCAACCTCGTCGTGGACATTCTGTACGCCGTGATCGACCCCCGAGTGAGGCTCGCATGACCGAACTCAGCAAGACCGGGGCGGCGCTGAGCGAACCCGTGAAGGATTCGCCCGCCCCGTCCGCCTTCCTCGAAGTCCGCGACCTGAAGGTGCACTTCCCGACCGACGACGGCCTGGTCAAGTCCGTCGACGGGCTCAGCTTCACGCTGGAGAAGGGCAAGACCCTCGGCATCGTGGGCGAGTCCGGCTCCGGCAAGTCGGTGACCTCGCTGGGCATCATGGGCCTGCACACCACCGGCCAGTACGGCAAGCGCAAGGCGCAGATCTCCGGCGAGATCTGGCTGAACGGCACGGAACTGCTCACCGCCGACCCCGACCACGTACGCAAGCTGCGCGGCCGCGAGATGTCGATGATCTTCCAGGACCCGCTGTCGGCGCTGCACCCGTACTACACGATCGGCCACCAGATCGTGGAGGCGTACCGCATCCACCACGACGTCGACAAGAAGACCGCGCGGCGGCGCGCGATCGAGATGCTCGACCGGGTGGGCATTCCGCAGCCGGACAAGCGCGTCGACGGCTACCCGCACGAGTTCTCCGGCGGTATGCGCCAGCGCGCGATGATCGCGATGTCGCTGGTCAACAACCCCGAGCTGCTCATCGCGGACGAGCCGACGACCGCCCTGGACGTGACCGTCCAGGCGCAGATCCTCGACCTGATCCGGGATCTGCAGAAGGAGTTCGGCTCCGCGGTCATCATCATCACCCACGACCTGGGCGTCGTCGCCGAGCTCTCCGACGACATCCTGGTGATGTACGGCGGCCGCTGTGTCGAGCGGGGCCCGGCCGAGAAGGTCTTCTACGAGCCCCGGCACCCCTACACCTGGGGCCTGCTGGGCTCGATGCCGCGCCTGGACCGCGACCAGCAGGAGCGGCTCATCCCGGTCAAGGGCTCCCCGCCCTCGCTGATCAACATCCCGTCGGGCTGCGCCTTCAACCCGCGCTGCCCGTACGCGGACGTCCCCAAGGACAACGTCACCCGCACGGTCCGCCCCGAGCTGGCCGAGGTCGGCAGCCAGCACTGGGCCGCCTGCCATATGACGCAGGAGCAGCGGGAGCGTATCTGGACCGAAGAGATTGCGCCCAAGCTGTGAGTGAGAAACCCGAGGACGCGGCAGTGACCACATCCGCACAGAGCGACGGCGCGGGCCCGAAGACGGCCCCGGGCGCGACCCTCACCAAGGACGCCGCCCCCGGCGAGACCCTGCTGAAGGTGACCGGGCTCCAGAAGCACTTCCCGATCCGCAAGGGCCTGCTCCAGCGGCAGGTCGGCGCGGTGCGGGCGGTCGACGGCCTCGACTTCGAGGTCAAGTCGGGCGAGACCCTGGGCGTCGTCGGCGAGTCGGGCTGCGGCAAGTCGACGATGGGCCGACTGATCACGCGGCTGCTCGAACCGACCGCGGGCACCGTGGAGTTCGAGGGCAGGGACATCACGCACCTCGGGGTCAGCGGTATGCGCCCGATGCGCCGTGACGTCCAGATGATCTTCCAGGACCCGTACTCGTCGCTGAACCCGCGCCACACGATCGGCACCATCATCGGGGCCCCCTTCAAGCTCCAGGGCGTCACGCCCGAGGGCGGCATCAAGAAGGAGGTCCAGCGGCTGCTGGAGGTCGTCGGCCTCAACCCCGAGCACTACAACCGCTATCCGCACGAGTTCTCCGGCGGCCAGCGCCAGCGCATCGGCATCGCCCGCGCGCTCGCGCTCAACCCGAAGCTGGTCGTGGCGGACGAGCCGGTCTCCGCGCTGGACGTGTCGATCCAGGCGCAGGTCGTGAACCTGCTGGACGACCTCCAGCAGGAGCTGGGCCTGACATACGTGATCATCGCGCACGACCTGTCCGTCGTACGCCATGTCTCGGACCGTATCGCGGTGATGTACCTCGGCAAGATCGTCGAGCTCGCGGACCGCGACTCGCTCTACAAGGCGCCGATGCACCCGTACACCAAGGCGCTGATGTCGGCCGTGCCGATCCCGGACCCCCGGCGCCGGGCGGCGAAGAGCGAGCGCATCCTGCTCAAAGGCGATGTACCCTCGCCGATCTCGCCGCCGAGCGGCTGCCGCTTCCACACCCGGTGCTGGAAGGCCACGGAGATCTGCACCACCAAGGAGCCGCCGCTCCTTGAGCTGAAGCCCGGTCAGCAGGTGGCCTGCCACCACCCGGAGAACGCGGCGGACCAGGCACCGCAGGACACCGTGCTGCTGTCGGCGGCCAAGGAGGCGGTCGAACTGGTGCCGGACTCGGTGGTGTCGGCGGACGCGGCGCAGAAGGCTCGGGCGGAGGCGTCGGTCGAGGCGCCCAAGGACGCCAAGTAGTAGCCCACGCACGGGGAAACGGGAGAGCGCGTGTGCGCTCTCCCGTTTCCGTGTCAGTGGGCAGATGTGGTGAGTCGGGAGATGTCACGTGGCTGAAATCTCAAAAGCTACTGCTTAGTAATTTCCTGTTGTACCGTTCAGGCATGTCAGAAGCGACTCTCGTACAGGCAGCGATCGGCGACAGCGAATTCGACCGCGACACCGCGGTCACGCCGCGCACACCCGGCGTCTACGACATCGACCTGTCCGCCGGATGGACGATCATCAACGCCGTCAACGGCGGTTACTTGCTGGCCGTTCTGGGCCGCGCACTCGCGGACGCCCTGCCGCACGGCGACCCGTTCACCGTCTCCGCGCACTACCTGACGGCATCCGAGCCGGGTCCGGCAGTCGTCCGCACGGACGTCGTACGCACCGGCCGCACCCTGTCCACGGGCCAGGCGTCCCTCTTCCAGCACGACGACGAAGGCCGGGAGATCGAACGGATCCGCGTCCTCGCCTCCTACGGGGACTTGGACCAACTCCCCGACGACGTACGGACGTCGGCGAAACCGCCCGCGATTCCGCCGCTGGACCAGTGCTCCGGCCCCGCCGACGCTCCCGCTCCCGTCCCCGGCAGCTCCGCCATCACCGACCGGCTGATGCTCAAGCTCGACCCCTCCACCCTGGGCTGGGCCCTCGGATCGCCGTCCGGCAAGGGCGAGATGCGGGCCTGGTTCGGGCTCGCCGACGGCCGGGACGCCGACCCCTTCTCGCTGCTCCTCGCGGTCGACGCACTGCCGCCGACCGCCTTCGAGCTGGGCCTGTCCGGCTGGGTCCCGACCGTCGAACTGACCGTGCACATACGCTGCCGTCCGGCGCCGGGTCCGCTGCGGATCTCGATCACCACGCGCAACCTCGCCGGCGGTTTCCTGGAGGAGGACGCCGAGGTCTGGGACAGCGCGGACCGGCTGGTGGCGCAGTCGCGACAGCTCGCTCGGGTCAGACTCTGACCGGCTCCGACTGAGCAGGTAGGGCGACGGAAGGGCGTGTACGAGAGCTTCGTACGCGCCCTTCGTGCGCGTCCTTGTGCGGGGAGGTCACCCCAGCCAGTGCCGGCGGCCGATGCTGATCAGGCGCATGCGGCGGGTCGCCACCCGGATGACCTGTTCCTGTTCCTCGGGGGACGCGTCCAGGAGGTTGGAGGCGGTCATCAGCATCTGGTCGACGTACAGGCCCGCGAGCATCAGCAGGTCGTCGTCGCTCCAGCCCGCCGACTCCGGGTGCTGGGCGAGCGCGGTCTTCACCTCGTCGGTGAACCGGGCCAGTTGCTCCGCGATCGCGGCCCGGACCTTCTGGACCCCGCCGTTCCGTTCGCGGGCGATAAAGCGGATGTGTGCTGGGTACTCGCGCACATGACGGGCGATCAGCGCGATGGCGCGCTCGATACGTTCGTCGCCGTCGCCGGCCGCTGACACCGTGCCGGCGATCATCGCGTGCAGGCTGCCCAGCGCCTCCTCGACCAGGGCCACACCGAGATCCGCCGTCGAGGGGAAGTGCCGGTAGAAGGCGGTTGGGGCGACGCCCACGGCCCTGGTGACCTCACGCAGGCCCAGACTGCTGAGGCTCTGCTCCTCCAGCAGGGCCAGCGCGGCGTCCAGGAACGCCTGCCTCGTCTTCTGTTTCTGGGCCTGCCGGACGCCGAGGGTGTGACTCATGCCATGCAGTTAACAACTGTTCTCTGTGATTTGGAAAGTCAGGAACACGCTAGACTGACAAGTCAGTGAACAACTGTAACTACAAGCGTTCACCGATCATCGATCAGTACCCACGACACCACGAGAGGCATCCCATGCTGTTCCTCGTCGCGGCACTCCTGCTGCTGGGCGTCGTTCTGGGCACCGTGGCCCACGCGCCGCTCTCCTTCACCCTCGTCGCCGCCGCGGTCATCGGCGTCTGGCTGGCCGTCTTCGCGGCCCGCGAGCGCCACTCACGCCGCCGCGAGACCACCAACTGACCACGCCCCTACGCCTGTTGGGAGCAGACCCATGCAACTGACCACCGCCGCGCCCCAGCGCCGAGGCACCGTCCGTCGCGACGCCGACGGCATGGCCGTGGCGTCCTTCATCCTCGGCCTCGTGGGCCTCCTGGTCTTCAACATCTTTCTCGGCCCCATCGCCATCGTCCTGGCGTCGGTAGCCCTCCACCGCGACACCACGCGCCGCGGTCGCGCCTACTTGGGCCTGGGTCTCGGCATCGCCGACCTCCTGGTCCTCGCGGCCTTCATGTCGGCTGACAGCACCATGTCGTGGAGCCTCGGCGGCTGACGGAAGGTGTCGCGAGCCTGGTTGGCTGCGGGCAGAGCCTGGTCGGCCGCGGGCAGTCGTGCCGCTACCGCTCGGCCTGGCCGAGGCAGAAAACAGCGGGCTCTAGAATTGGGCCCACCATGGCATACCTCGACCACGCCGCGACCACCCCGATGCTCCCGGAGGCGGTCGAGGCAATGACCGCCCAGCTGAGCGCAACCGGCAACGCCTCCTCCCTGCACGCAGCAGGCCGCCGCGCGCGGCGAACCGTCGAGGAAGCCCGCGAAACCCTGGCGGCAGCCCTCGGCGCACGCCCCAGCGAGGTGGTCTTCACCTCCGGCGGCACCGAGGCCGACAACCTCGCCGTGAAGGGCCTGTACTGGTCCCGCCGAGACGCCGACCCGGCCCGCACCCGGGTCCTGGCCAGCCCCGTGGAGCACCACGCCGTCCTGGACGCCGTGCACTGGCTCGGCGAACACGAGGGCGCCACAGTCGAGTACCTCCCGGTCGACCCGTACGGCCGCGTCCACCCCGAAGCCCTGCGCGAGGCCATCGCCCGCAACCCCGACGATGTGGCGCTCGCCACGATCATGTGGGCGAACAACGAGATCGGCACGGTGCTGCCGGTCCGTGAACTGGCCGACGTCGCCGCCGAGTTCGACATCCCCCTGCACGCCGACGCCGTCCAGGCCTTCGGCCAGATCCCCGTCGACTTCGCCGACTCCGGGCTCGCCGCGATGTCCGTCTCCGGCCACAAGATCGGCGGCCCGTACGGCATCGGCGCGCTGCTCCTCGGCCGCGAGTACAGCCCCGTACCCGTCCTGCACGGCGGTGGTCAGGAGCGCCACGTCCGCTCCGGCACCCTGGATGTGCCCGCCGTCGCCGCGTTCGCCGTCGCCGGCCGGACTGCCGCCGAGCAGCGCGAGTGGTTCGCCCGCGAGATCGGCGCGCTGCGGGACGACCTGGTCGACGCCGTGCGCAAGGCCGTCCCCGACGCCATCCTCGGCGGCGACCCCTCCGGTGAGGGCCGACTGCCCGCGAACGCCCACTTCACGTTCCCCGGCTGCGAGGGCGACTCGCTGCTGCTGCTCCTGGACGCCCAGGGCATCGAGTGCTCCACGGGCTCGGCGTGCACGGCGGGCGTGGCCCAGCCCAGCCATGTCCTCCTCGCCACGGGCACCGACCCCGACCTGGCCCGCGGCACCCTCCGCTTCTCCCTCGGCCACACTTCCACGGAGGCGGACGTCGAAGCGGTGGCCCAGGCGATCGGCCCGGCGGTGGAGAGGGCACGGACGGCGGGGCTGAGTTAAGCGGGCTTGCCGAAGTCCGGTGCGGTACGCGCCCCTGAACAGGCCGCAGGCCTCTTCAGGGGCGCGGGGCTGTGACATTTGCGGCTCCGCCGCGGGGCGCGACCAGCCACGACGAACCCGCAGCCGTCAAACCACAGAACCAACCGAGCTCTCCGAACCGCACACCCAGCGGAGCGCTCACGCGCTTGCGCTGCGCGCCTCTCGTACCAGCCGCATGTACCGGTCCCAGTCCCAGCCGTCCCCGGGGTCCGTGTGGGTCGCCTCCGGGACCTCGACGTGGCCGATGATGTGCTTCCGGTCCACGGGTATCTTGTGGCGGGCGCAGACCCGGGCGGTCAGCTGTGCCGACGCGCGGTACATCGCGTCCGTGAAGTCTTCCGGACGGTCCACGAAGCCCTCGTGTTCGATGCCTATGCTCCGCTCGTTGTACGCCCTGTTCCCCGCGTGGTACGCCACGTCCAGCTCGCGGATCATCTGGGCGACGTGCCCGTCCTTGCGGAAGACGTAGTGCGCTGCCGCGCCATGGGCCGGATTCTGGAAGACCTTCACTGCCGAGTCGAAACTGCCCTGCGTGACATGAATGATGACCATGTCGATCGTGTAGTCGGCGGGCCGGTCCGCCATCCGCCAGTTTGCCGACGACGCGGCGACCCACTGGGCGCCCGAGAAGTCGACCTCTCCTTCTTTCCGCGGCTTGCGCATGCCGGGGACCTTCCACATGTCCCGGGCCATCTCCTCGCGCATGGCGCCGTCCTGCGCCAGTTGGTCCCAGCCCAGCACGGCCCCGCCCACGGCAGCCGCGGCCCCACCGACGATCAGCGCCCGCCGGCCGATGGGTCGCCCCGCCTCCTTGTCCCGGCGGTGTCTGCGAGGGGGCTCCTGAGGGGAGTCCGTCGCCCGCAGACCTGACCACTGATTCGTCCAGTCCTCTCCCATGAAAGGGCCAACGGATACCCGCGGGCTCCGGTTCCCGTGGACCCGTACCCTGGAAGCGTTATGACTGAGATCTCACAGCGCCCCCTCCGCGTACTCGCCGCCATGTCCGGCGGTGTGGACTCCGCCGTCGCCGCCGCCCGCGCCGCGGAAGCCGGGCACGACGTGACCGGTGTCCACCTCGCCCTCTCGGCGAACCCGCAATCGTTTCGCACGGGCGCGCGAGGCTGTTGCACCATCGAGGACTCGCGCGACGCCCGCCGCGCCGCGGACGTGATCGGCATCCCGTTCTACGTATGGGACCTCGCCGAGCGCTTCCGTGAGGACGTGGTCGAGGACTTCGTCGCCGAGTACGAGGCCGGGCGCACCCCGAACCCCTGCCTGCGCTGCAACGAGAAGATCAAGTTCGCGGCCCTGCTCGACAAGGCACTCGCCCTGGGCTTCGACGCCGTCTGCACCGGCCACTACGCCAAGGTGATCGTGAACGGCGACGGCACGCGCGAGCTGCACCGCGCCTCCGACATGGCCAAGGACCAGTCGTACGTCCTCGGAGTTCTCGACGACCGCCAGCTCGCGCACGCCCTCTTCCCGCTCGGCGACACGGTCACGACGAAGGACGAGATCCGCGCGGAGGCCGAGCGCCGGGGCCTGGCCGTCGCCAAGAAGCCGGACTCGCACGACATCTGCTTCATCGCCGACGGCGACACCCAGGGCTTCTTGGCGAACCGGTTGGGCAAGTCGGAGGGCGACATCGTCGACGAGTCCGGTGACAAGCTGGGCACGCACGAGGGCGCGTACGGCTTCACGATCGGCCAGCGCAAGGGGCTCCGCATCGGGACGCCCGCCCCCGACGGCAAGCCGCGCTACGTCCTCGACATCTCGCCGGTGAACAACACGGTGACGGTCGGCCCGGCGGCGTCTCTGGAGGTCTCTGCCCTGACGGCCATCAAGCCCCGCTGGTGCGGCGCGGCCCCGACCGGCCCCGGCACCTACACGGCCCAACTCCGCGCCCACGGAGGCGAGACGACGGTCACGGCCGAACTCGTCGACGACTCCTTGGAGGTCACCTTCGCCGAGCCCGTCCGCGGCGTCGCCCCCGGCCAGGCGATCGTGCTGTACGACGGCACGCGGGTGGTGGGCTCGGCGACGATCGCGACGACCAGGCGGGCGGCAGCCACGTCCGTCTGAGCGGTCATCAGGGTCGGCCGTGGCCCAACGTGCCCGCCTTCACGCTGCGTATCAGTGAGAGCAGCGCGGTGGGGCCTGTCGTCAGGACCTCATCCGGGATGTCGCTTTCTCGGAGTGCCACGCTGTTGTCGACGGCGGCAACTTCGACGCAGTTGTTGCCGCTCCACCGGCGCCATTCCCCTGGGACGGTGGCCTGTTCAGCGTCGCAGCATGCGGCGCCAAGGGCTGAGGGCAGTGGTCGCGGGTCCCCGGTGTTCGGTCCTGCCCTGGGCGATGAGGGAGATGCCGATGCCCAGCATCCAGACGTCCTTGGCCAGCGCGGTTCCCTGCTCAGTGGGGCGCAGACTGCCTTCCTGACGCATGCCCGGCGTATGCAGGTAAAGCCCGAGAGTGCCGCAAGAGAATGCGGTGAGCGCAGCCCCGGCGACAGTGGCAGGGATGACCGGCAGGAGCAGCGCGGTGGCAACGGCGATCTCCCCGGTGGAGAGCAGCCGGGTGAACTTCTGGGCGTCGAGCTTGCCCAGGAAGGGGTAGGTGGCGGTGGCGAACTGCTGGAGTTTCTGAGCGGTGTCCTGGTCGGCGTCGCGTTTTGACAGTCCGGAGTTGAGGAAGAACGCACCGACGGTGAGCCTGAGTGGCAGTTGCCGCGCTGCGGAACGCCATGCCGAATCGGATGCCACGCCGAGCCTCCCAACCCTCACCCCCGCCTACCACCATGCCACCGGTCCGAACCATGTCAAACGGGGAGCAGTTGCTGTCTGTGGCGCGTATCCGGACGGGTGGCAGCACCACAACCGCGCCTCCTGCACCTCCCAGACCACCCTGGCTCAGATCCAGCAGGGTGAGGTCGAGCAATCGCCGATGTCGTCACCGTCCATGATCACGCCCGGGGAGAACAAGCCCGCCGCGCTGCGGTCCTACCGATGGGCCACCGGACACCTCACCCCGCGGCAGGACGCGTCTGGGGCGAGGGCGAGGCGCTCGTACCGGTGGGCCGGCACCTGGCCAACCTCCGCCGCAAGTGCGGGTTCGGCAAGGAGCCGAGCGCGCGGAGACGCGGGCTGTGCAGCTGACGGCGATCAACCCGGACTAGAAATGCCCCTTTTGTGGGTGTTAGATAGGAAGCGTCGCGAACGTGGAGACGTGCCGCAACGGCGAGCAGTCACCAGGCCGCGATTGCCTGGTCAACGGGAAGATCCGGTGCGTGACCAGTTGTGCCGATATGTGCCGCGCGCTCTTGGCCAAGTCCATGTCTGAGCCTTCGCGTGAGGAGTACTGTCATGACTTCTGCTGGCCCGGTCGTCCTTGAGCCCGCGGCACAGGAGCTCGCCGACGCAACCTCGCACCATCCGTTCCTGTACGAGCTGGATCCGACCGCAGCGCGCAAGGTCCTCGACGACCTCCAGGCCGCACCGGTCGACAAGCTGCCGGTCGACGAGGAGTGGGTCACCGTACCGGCTGCCGTGGGCGATGTACGGGTACGCATCGTCAAGCCGCAGGGCGCCACCGGGACGCTGCCCGTCGTGTTGTACATGCACGGCGGCGGCTGGGTGCTGGGCAACGCCGGTACTCACGACCGGCTGGTGCGCGAGTTGGCGGTCGGTGCCCGTGCGGCAGTGGCCTTCGTGGAGTACACGCCGTCGCCCGAGGCGCACTACCCCGTGGCCATCGAGCAGGGCTACGCCACCGCGCAGTGGATCGTCCGCGAGGGGGCGTCCAAGGGGCTGGATGCAGAGCGCATGGCAGTGGCCGGGGAATCGGTCGGCGGGAACATGACCGCTGCACTCGCCCTCATGGCCAAGGAGCGCGGTGACGTCAAGTTCGTACAGCAGTCGATGTACTACCCGGTCACGGACGCGGACATGAACACCGATTCCTACGACCAGTTCGCCACCGGCTACTACCTGAGCCGCAAGCTGATGGAGTGGTTCTGGGACGCCTACACGACCGACCCGAACCAGCGCGCGGAGATCACCGCGTCTCCCAACCGCGCCGCCATCGAGCAGCTCTCCGGCCTGCCGCCCGCCCTGCTGATCGTCGACGAGGCCGACGTGCTGCGCGACGAGGGCGAGGCCTACGCCGCCAAGCTCCGAGCAGCCGGCGTCGAGGTAACCACGGTGCGCTACGACGGCACGGTCCACGACTTCATGCTGCTCAACTCGCTGAGTCAGACCAAAGCCGCTCGCGGAGCCATCGATCAGGCCACGGCGTTCCTGCGCAACGCCCTCGGAACCGGCCAGGCCTAGATGTTGCGGCCACCGAGGTCTTACGGTCGAAGGTCGGATCCGTAAGGAGCCGTCGGCCCGCTGCCTCGATGAGCGTGGTCGGGCTGCCGATATGGGTGAAGCGGACCTCGGTCATACGGTGGTCCCTTCCGGACGTCCGGGGGCGGACCAAGTGGGCCCGCCGCCCCGGACCTGTGACCTACCGGGCGTGCGAGGCGGCCCAGTCGAGGGCGTAGTCGGCGACCTCTTCCCAGCCGGGTGCTGCGGGCATCAGGTGCGGGCGGCCCGGGAACTCCTTGATCTCGGTGACTGTGTCCGATTTGTAGTGCCGGGCGTTGGACTGCTGCACCTTCGGCGGCATCAGATGGTCATTCTCGCCGGAGACGAACAGCAGCGGCGCGCGATCGTCATTGTGGTAGTCGACGTATGTGCTCTGGTGGCCGGGGCGCAGGGTGGCCAGGGCGCTGTCCCAGAAGATGCCGCCGGAGGCCGGAACGGCATAGCGCTCGTACAGCGCCCGGGACTCCTCCTCGGAGAGCGTGTTGGTGAAGGCGTAGTGCCACTGCTCGGCGTTCAGGCCGACCGCTCTGTGCCGGTTGGCCGGGTTCTTCAGCACTGGGAAGGCCGACTTGATCTGGGTCAGTGGCACCACGGCGACCCCCTCGGTGGGTGCGGAGTTGATCGCCACGCCCGCCGCGCCCAGACCGTCGTCGAGCAGGAGCTACACGAAGACGCCGCCGGCGGAGTGGCCGATCAGGATCGGCGGCTTGTCCAGGCTGCGGACCAGGGTCTCCAGGCTCTCGATGATCTGCGCGACGGTGACCTGTTCGATAGGTGTCGGGTCGGCGTTGAGCGACTCGACCTCCACCTCGAAGCCCGGGTAGGCGGGCGCGAGAACGCGGTAGCCGCGCTTTTCGTAGTGGGGGATCCAGTGCTCCCAGCTCCGGGGTGTGACCCAGAAGCCGTGGATCAGGACGATGGTGTCCGGAGTGCTCATTACTGCTCCTTCCGGAGGCTCCGTCGGATCAGCGGGTAGCGCGGTACGCGGCCTCGATCTGGCGGACCACGGCGTCCGGGCGGGACATCATCACGACGTGCGAGGCGCCCTTGACCTCGACGGTCGTGCTGCCGGCCCGCTTGGTCATGAAGCGCTGCAGGGCCGGCGGGATGACGTTGTCGGCGGTGGCGACGAGATACCACGACGGCACGCACTTCCAGGCAGGTGCGCCACTGGGGCCGCCCGACCCGCCCACGCTCATGATCAGCATCCACCTCTCTGGTCGCCCCGCCTCGCGCCACTGCAGGGCAGCTCTTCGCGCGTGAATCCTGTTGAAGGCGCCAACGAGCACTGTCAACCGAACGGATACCAGCCCTGCCTACGCCAAGCCGGGGACTGCTCGATGCGCCGGGGCGGTATTGGCGTGCAGTGGCGCAGGTGATGCCCACGACCCGGACGGTGCAGCGAGGGGCTCAAGGAGCACGGCGCTTACATGGGTCGCGGAACCAGCGAAGGCATCACGTTGCTGGAGGGCCGCGATCTCGATGGTCTTCCCGACATCATTATCTCGTGGTCGGCGGTGAGCTGCACGTTCCGGCGCAGTTGGTAGCCATATGGAAAATGTCGTAGTCGATGAGCGCCGCGATGTCCTCGACTTCCCGGGCCGCCGCGAAGGGAAGGGTGTCACCGCTGGCGCCACGGCCCCTGCGGTCGTACGCGACCGCACTGAAGCGGTCCGCGAGGAGAGCTGCCAGGGGCGCGTCCATGGCGCCCGTGGCCATGGCCCCGGTCACCAGGATGACCGTCGGGCCCTTACCGCTGACTTCGTACGCGACGGGGGTCTCGTCGCGCGAGATTGTCTTCTTGTCCATGCCTGTGTGGACTGCCGGACGGCCCGGAACTCATCGGCGCAACGGTCAGATGACTTCCACTTCGTAGAAGCAAAGGTGGTCCTTGATCTCCGCGACCTCCGGCTTTGGGTCGGGGTATGTCCAGACAAGGTCGGGGGCGCCGGGCAGCGACCAGTAGGATGCGTCGCCCTTGAAGGGGCAGTGGGTGTGAGTGTCCGAGGGTGTCAGCAATTCGGTGCGTACGTCCTCAATGGGCAGGTAGTAGCGTACGGGCAAGCCCGTTTCGCGCAGCAGCAGCGGGCGTGTGCTCTCCGCGAGCACCTGCCCGTCGTGCACCACGCGTACGTGCTCGGTGCCCTGCTCGATGGTGATGCGGTGGCCTGCGGTCATGGCTTTTCCGCCTCCTCGGGTAGCGGTCTCACCTGAAACAGCGCAGGCTGCTGTCGGGTTCTTCCCTGATTCCTTCCCTGGTTTCTTCCCGATGGAGGTCCTCTTGGTAGCCACGCGACTGACCCGCTACCGCAAAAGCCTTGCCCATCAGGTGACTTACGCGCTGCGGCACCCCGAGAAGGTGCCCCCGTACGCCCGCAGGGCCGCGCGTGACGCCTGGCTGCGGCTCAAACACCGCGACCACATCGCGTACTACCGGGCCGTGATGGCCTCCGACGCCGCGCGCAGTACGGAGGCGGCGGTGGGCCACAATCCGTCACGCGACCGGTGGGCACAGATCGGGCGGATGCAGTTCGACTACCTGGTGCGGCACGGGCTGAAGCCGGAGCACAGGATGCTGGAGATCGGCTGCGGGAACCTGCGCGCCGGGCGGCTGTTCATCGACTACCTGGAGAGCGGCCACTACTACGGGATCGACATCTCGCCGGACATCCTGATCGCGGCCCAGGACACCCTCGTACGGGAGGGCCTCCAGGGCAAATTGCCCCACCTGACGCTCACGGACGATCTGACCTTCGCCTTCCTGCCCGACGCGTACTTCGACGTGGTGCACGCCCACAGTGTGTTCTCGCATTCGCCGCCGGACGTCATCGAGCAGTGTCTCGCCCATGTGGGCCGCGTACTGGCGCCCGGCGGGTTCTTCGACTTCACCTTCGACCGGACCGAGGGCAGAGAACACCAGGTGCTGCACGAGGACTTCTACTACCGCACTGACACGCTCGTCGAACTGGCCGCGAAACACAGCCTTTCGGCCCGGTTCATGGACGACTGGGAGAAGCTGCCGCATGGTCAGTCGAAGCTCCGGGTGACCGCGATGTCAGAGGCGGCCCGTAGCGTATAAGCCATACTGCGTTTTCCCGGGGGCTGCTGACATCAGCGGCTCTGCCGCGGGCCCCCGGACCCCCAGCCGAAAAAGCCGCTCAGCCGAAGATGCCGAGCACGACGAAAGGCCCACTTGAGTGAACGTCTGCGTCTTTCTCTCGGCCGCCGATCTCGACGAGCGCTACACGCGCCCCGCCCGCGAGTTCGCCGAACTGCTCGGCAAGGGTGGGCACACCCTGGTGTGGGGTGGTTCGGACGTCGGGCTCATGAAGGTCGTCGCCGATGGGGTGCAGGAGGCGGGTGGGCGGCTGCTCGGGGTCTCCGTGGAGTTCCTGGTGGCCAAGGCGCGGCCGGACGCCGATGAGATGGTCGTGGCGCGGGACCTTGCCGAGCGCAAGGCGCTGCTTCTGGAGAAGGCCGACGCCGTGGTGGTCATGGTCGGCGGGACCGGCACGCTGGACGAGGCGACGGACATCCTGGAGCTGAAGAAGCACGGCCACACCACCAAGCCGGTGGTGCTGCTCAACACGGCGGGCTTCTACGACGGCCTCAAGGAGCAGTTCCGGCGTATGGAGGACGAGGGCTTCCTGCCGGTGCCGCTGACCGACCTGGTGTTCTTCGCGGAGGAGCCGGTGGGGGCGCTGGCGTACCTGGAGGAGTCGCTCGGCAAGCAGTGATGCAGTGATGCGAGCATGGCGGCATGGCTACACATGTGATCACCGGGGCCGGTTCCGGCATCGGCGCGGCCGTCGCCCGTCGTCTTCACGCGCGCGGGGACGAGCTTGTGCTGCACGCGCGCGACGCGGGCCGCGCCAAGGAGCTGGCCGCCGAGTTCCCGGGGTCGAAGACCCTGGTCGGCGATCTCGCGGACCCGGACCGGCTGTCCTGGGCGTTCTCGCACCAGACGTTGCCCGACCGGATCGACTCGCTCATGCACATCGCGGGCGTCATCGACCTCGGCCCGGTCGGCGAGCTGACCCCCAAGACCTGGCGCCACCAGCTGAACGTCAACCTGATCGCGCCCGCCGAGCTGACCCGGCACTTCCTGCCCCAACTCCGCGTCGCCCAGGGGCATGTGATCTTCGTCAACTCCGGTTCGGGACTCAACGCCGGCCGCGAATGGTCCGCGTACGCCGCCTCCAAGCACGGTCTGAAGGCCCTCGCCGACTCCCTGCGCCACGAAGAGCACGCGAACGGCGTGCGCGTCACCTCGGTCTACCCGGGCCGTACCGCCAGCCCCATGCAGGCCAAGGTCCATCAGCAGGAGGGCAAGGAGTACGACCCCTCGAAGTGGATCGACCCCGAGTCGGTGGCGACGACGATCCTGATGGCCCTGGACCTGCCGAGGGACGCGGAGGTCAACGACCTGACGGTGCGGCCGGGGCGCTGACCGCGCCCTCACGATTCCGTACGCTGCCGGCGTGAGCGACACTTCCCGCGTGAGCGAAAACAGCGAGTTCAGGCCTGGTCCCGCGACCGGGATCGGGTCGATGCCGGGCGAGGACGCCCGGGAGGCCGCCAAGACCGTGACCGGGACCTTTGAGGGGCCGGAGACGGGGATGCCGTATCTGGCGGAGCTGCCTGCCCGGGGGCCAGGGGCCGACATGATCGGGCGGACGGCCGGGATGCTGGTCGAGCTGTACGCGCGCGTGGAGCCCAGTGGATGGCGGATCGGGGACCGGCCGGGGCGGGACACCCGGCGGGCCAGGGCCTGGCTCCGCCAGGATCTCGACGCGCTGGAGGAGTTCACGCAGGGGTACGAGGGGCCGCTGAAGGTGCAGGCGGTGGGGCCCTGGACGCTCGCGGCGGCGCTGGAGCTGAAGAATGGTCAGGTGGCGCTGTCCGATGCCGGCGCCTGCCGTGACCTCGCCGGATCGCTTGCCGAGGGACTGCGCGCCCACCTCGACGACGTACGACGGCGGGTGCCCGGCGCCCAGATCGTGCTGCAACTCGACGAGCCCTCGCTCGTCGCCGTCCTGCGCGGCCAGGTGAAGACGGCGAGCGGCTACCGCACCCACCGGGCCGTGGACCGCCAGGTTGTCGAGGCCACCCTGCGGGACGTGGCGGGTGTGCAGGAAACAGGGTCCCTCGTCGTGCACACCTGCGCCCCCGATGTCCCGTTCGCCCTGTTGCGCCGGGCCGGAGCCACCGCGATCTCCTTCGATTTCGGGCTCCTCACCGAGCGTGACGACGACGCGATCGGGGAAGCAGTCGAAGGGGGTACGAAGCTGTTCGCGGGCATCGTGCCGGGCACGGACGGCCCATTGTCAGACCCTGCCGGTAGCGTCATGGGTGTCAGGTCGCTGTGGCGCAGGCTGGGGCTGAATCCGGGGCTTCTCGCGGAGTCGGTCACGGTCACTCCGACGTGCGGACTCGCGGGTGCTTCGCCCGAGTACGCGCGCCGGGCGCTCGCCCACTGCGTCCAGGCGGCGAGATCCCTCGCGGACAACCCAGAGTAACGGGAGGACAACACGGTGGCCGGCGACAAGGACGCACAGACTGGCTCGACTGCGGGGCCCGTGCCCGCCGAGGCACGGGAGAAGCACGCGCAGCTGGCGGAGCAGATCGAGGAGCACCGCTTCCGGTACTACGTGAAGGACGCGCCGGTCGTCAGCGACGCGGAGTTCGACCAGCTCCTGCGCGCCCTGGAGGCCCTGGAGGAGGAGTATCCCGAGCTGCGTACGCCCGACTCGCCGACCCAGAAGGTGGCGGGGGCGTACGAGACGGAGTTCACGGCCGTCCAGCACCGCGAGCGCATGCTGTCGCTGGACAACGCCTTCGACGAAGCGGAGCTGGCGGCCTGGGCCGACCGCGTCGCCAAGGAGGTCGGCACGTCCGACCACCACTTCCTGTGCGAGCTGAAGGTCGACGGCCTCGCGGTCAACCTCACCTATGAGCACGGCCGCCTCACGCGCGCGGCGACCCGCGGCGACGGCCGCATGGGCGAGGACATCACGCCGAACGTTCGCACGATCGCCGAGGTCCCCGACCGTCTGAGGGGTGACCGCATCCCCGACCTCGTGGAGATCCGCGGCGAGGTCTATTTCCCGATGGAGAAGTTCGAGGAGCTCAACGCCCGCCTGGTGGAGGCCGGCGACAAGCCCTTCGCCAACCCGCGCAACGCCGCAGCGGGTTCACTGCGCCAGAAGGACCCCCGCGTCAGCGCCACCCGCCCGCTGCACATGGTTGTGCACGGCATCGGTGCCCGAGAGGGCTTCGACGGACTCGACCGGCTCTCACAGGCCTACGACCTGCTGCGCGAATGGGGCCTGCCGACGACCCCGTACAGCAAGGTGGTCGACGACCTCGACGGCGTACGGGAGTTCATCGCGTACTACGGAGAAAACCGCCACTCCGTGCAGCACGAGATCGACGGCGTCGTCGTGAAGCTCGACGAGATCCCCCTCCAGGGCCGCCTCGGCTCCACCTCGCGCGCCCCGCGCTGGGCGATCGCGTGGAAGTACGCGCCGGAGGAGGTCAACACCAAACTGGTCAACATCCGGGTGGGCGTGGGCCGCACCGGCCGCGTCACGCCGTACGCGCAGGTGGAGCCGGTCACGGTGGCGGGCTCCGAGGTCGAGTTCGCGACGCTGCACAACCAGGACGTGGTCAAGGCCAAGGGCATCCTCATCGGCGACACGGTGGTGCTGCGCAAGGCCGGTGACGTCATCCCGGAGATCCTCGGCCCGGTCGTCGACCTGCGCGACGGCAGCGAGCAGGAGTTCGTGATGCCCGCCGAGTGCCCCGAGTGCGGCACACCGCTGGCGCCCGCCAAGGAGGGCGACATCGACCTGCGCTGCCCCAACGGCCGCACCTGCCCGGCCCAGTTGCGCGAGCGCCTCTTCTACCTCGCGGGCCGCAAGAGCCTGGACATCGAGAACTTCGGATACGTCGCCGCCGCCGCGCTCACCAAACCCCTGGAGCCCGCCGAGCCGCCCCTCAAGGACGAGGGCGATCTCTTCGACCTCACCATCGAGCAGTTGCTGCCCATCAAGGCGTACGTCCTCGACCAGGACAGCGGCTTGCCGAAGCGGGACCCGAAGACCGGCGAGGAGAAGATCGCCACGGTCTTCGCCAACCAGCAGGGCGAGCCCAAGAAGAACGCGCTGGCCATGCTGGAGAACATCGCCGCCGCCAAGAGCCGCCCGCTCGCCCGGGTGCTCACCGGGCTGTCGATCCGTCATGTCGGGCCGGTCGCGGCCGAGGCACTGGCGCGCGAGTTCCGCTCGATCGACAGAATCGAGCAGGCCACGGAGGAGGAGCTGGCCGCCACCGAGGGAGTCGGCCCGATCATCGCGGCCTCCCTGAAAGAGTGGTTCGCGGTGGACTGGCACCAGGAGATCCTGCGCAAGTGGCGGGACGCCGGTGTCCGGATGGCGGAAGAGAGTTCGGGCGAGGACGAAGGACCGCGCCCGCTCGAAGGACTCACCGTCGTCGTCACCGGAACGCTCGAGCACCACACCCGGGACGGCGCCAAGGAGAAACTCCAGAGCCGGGGCGCGAAAGTGACCGGGTCGGTTTCGAAGAAGACGTCTTTCGTGGTCGTAGGTGACAATCCTGGATCGAAATACGACAAGGCGATGCAGCTCAAAGTGCCTGTTCTGAACGAGGACGGCTTTGCCGTTCTGCTCGAACAAGGTCCGGAAGCAGCCGCTGAAGTCGCGCTTCCGATGGAGGAGTAGGGATTGAAGGTCACCCGTTCGGCGCATACCAGATGCATGCGGGTGGCCTGGTCGCATTCGGGCAACCGTAGACGACCGGTGCCCGTAGAAGCCTTCTGCGGCCTACTGTTGAGATGTGCGCCTGCCGTGCCCAGCTGCGGTCGGGGCATCCCCCGCTCGTCAAGAGCGGGGGAAGAGTTTTCAGACGCGGTGCCGTTGAGGGTGTCGGGCATCGGGCCGCGTGGCGTGGGCACCGCCGGCTGTGAGAGGGACGGGAATGGAACCGACCGAGAGCGCCGCCCCTGATTCACGGCTGCGCCCGCGCTGGGTGGCCGGCATGCGGCGATGGGGGGCGTCCCTGGGTGCCGCCGGACAGCGCACCGTGGTGGACGGGCACGGGCCGGGCGCGGACACGCGCGGACCGGGCCGGGGGAACGCCGGCTCCGGGCTCGGAATGCCCGGCCGGGTGAACAGCGGCGCCGGGCACGGGCTGCCGGGCCATGAACCCGAGCGGCAGACGTACTGGCCCACACTGCCCACGGCGGTCGTCGCGGCGGCCGGGTTCGTGCTGGGCGCGGGCTTCTTCCGGGGGTTCACCGGACACCAGGCGCTCTTTCCGTCCGGTTCCGTCGGCTGGTCCCTTGCCGTGCTGGTCGGCATCATCGTCGGCCATCTGGTGGCGCTCGGCCGCGCCCGCTGGTGGGGCGGCACGGGCTCCGGCGCCGCCCTCACGCTCGCCGTCCTGCTGCTGTACGGCTGGGTGCCGGCGGGAATGGTCAGCCTCACCGTCGTCGTACTCGTCGGCATAGCCCGCCGACACCGCTGGCGGCAGGGTGTGCTGCAAGGGGCGGTGGACATTCTCGGTATCGGCGGCGGTGCGCTGGTGCTGGCCATCTTCGGCCGGGTCCCGTCCGTGGAGAAGCCCTGGAACCCGGAGAGCTGGACCGTCTACACCGCGCCCGAGGTGGTGTTGGTGGCAGTCGCCTATCTCGCTGTGACTCGCGCGCTCCTGTGGTACCTCCATGCGCCCCGTGCCGGTGTGCCGACCGTCGCTCGTACGGCCCTGGTCAGACATGGGCTCGTGGCCGTGGCGCTGCTCGGTATCGCCCCGCTGATCTGCGTCGTCGCGATGTCCCTCCCCGTACTGCTGCCGCTCTTCTCGATCCCCCTCATCGCGCTCGACTTCAGCCTGTGGATAGCCCGCGCCCGGGCCGAGGAACAACTGCGCGACCCGCTCACCGGGCTGCCCAACCGCCAGTGGCTCCTCGAACGCACCTGGACGGCGCTGGATGACGCCGAGCGGATCGGTGCGCGTTCCGCACTGATGCTGATCGACCTGGATCGATTCCGGTCCGTGAATGACACGCTGGGGCATCTTGCGGGGGACCGGCTGCTGTTGCAGATAGCGGATCGGCTGCGGCTGGCGTTGCCGCGCGGGGCGGAGGCCGCGCGGCTCGGTGGTGACGAGTTCGCCGTACTGCTGCCCGTCGCCGACTCGACGACGTCTGCGACGCGGGTGGCTCGTAACCTCGTCGCGGCGCTCGGTTCGCCGCTGGATCTCGACGGGCTGACGCTCGTGCTGGAGGCCAGTGCCGGGCTCGCCGTCTTCCCCGATCACGCGCTGGACGCGGAGGGCTTGCTGCGGCGGGCGGATGTCGCGATGTACCAGGCGAAGCGGGACCGTACGGGAGTGGAGGTGTACGAGTCCAAGCGGGACTCCAACACCCCTGACCGGCTGGGGCTGTTGGGGGATCTGCGCCGGGCTCTGGATACCGGGGACGTCGAGTTGCACTACCAGCCGAAGGTCCGCTTCGACGGGCAGGTGGCCGGGCTCGAGGCGCTCGTACGGTGGGTGCATCCCGAGCGGGGGAAGGTGCCGCCGGACGAGTTCATAGCGATTGCCGAGTCGTCCGGGCTGATGCCGCATCTCACGGAGTATGTGCTGGAGACGGCGCTCGGGCAGGTGGCCCGGTGGCGGGCTCAGGGGCTTTATGTGCCCGTGGCCGTCAATGTGTCGCCGCGGGATGTGCACACGCCGGGGTTCGCCGGAGGGGTTGCCGCGCGGCTTGCGCGGCACGGGGTTCCGGCGGGGGCGTTGCAGCTGGAGATAACCGAGCATGTGCTGCTCGAGGACCCGCACCGGGCCGCGGCCACGCTGGCCGCGCTGACCGGGCACGGGGTGAAGATGTCGCTGGACGACTTCGGGACCGGGTACTCCTCGCTGGTGCATCTGCGTCGGCTGCCCGTGAGCGAGTTGAAGATCGACCGGTCCTTTGTGGCTCGGCTGGCCGTTGACACGGAGGATGCCGAGATCGTTCGCTGCACCGTCGATCTCGCGCATTCGCTGGGGCTGCTTGTCGTTGCCGAAGGGGTGGAGGACGACGAGACGTGGGAGCGGCTCCGGGATCTCGGATGCGACGCGGTTCAAGGGTGGCTGGTCGCCGCGGCGATGCCCGCGGAGGAGACCACCGCGTGGCTTCGGGCCCGCGGGTCCAGGGGGTGGCAGCGGCCTCGGGCCGCGCTGCCCGCGGCTGCGGCCGATGATCCGGGGCGGGTCGTTTAGGGGCACAGCACCCCAGAGGGCGGGAGCAGAAAGGAAACCCGGGCGCAGCCACCCGCACCGGCGCCATAGGATTGGCGCAAAGCACACACACTCACCCCTGAGGATCGCTGCATGCCTGGCATCACGCGCGAGGAGGTCGCCCACCTCGCACGGCTGGCGCGTCTGGAGCTGAAGGACGAAGAGCTCGATCACTTCGCCGGTCAGCTCGACGACATCATCGGCGCGGTCGCCCGCGTCAGCGAGGTCGCCGACCAAGACGTACCGCCGACCTCCCACCCGCTGCCGCTGACGAACGTCATGCGCGCGGACGAGGTCCGTCCGTCGCTCACCTCCGAGCAGGCGCTGTCCGGGGCCCCGGCCCAGGAGCAGCAGCGTTTCAAGGTGCCGCAGATCCTGGGGGAGGAGTAACCCGACATGACGGACAGCAACGTCACCATCATCAAGCTCACCGCCGCCGAGATCGCCCAGAAGATCGCCGCCGGCGAGCTCACGGCCGTGCAGGTCACCGAGGCCCACCTCGCCCGTATCGAGGCCGTCGACGAGAAGGTGCACGCCTTCCTGCACATCGACCGGGAGGGCGCGCTCGCCCAGGCCCGTGCCGTCGACGAGAAGCGGGAGCGAGGGGAGAAGCTCGGGCCCCTCGCCGGTGTGCCCCTCGCGCTCAAGGACATCTTCACCACCGAGGGGATCCCGACCACCGTCGGTTCCAAGATCCTCGAGGGCTGGATTCCTCCGTACGACGCGACCGTCACCAAGAAGTTGAAGGCCGCCGACGTCGTCATCCTCGGCAAGACCAACATGGACGAGTTCGCCATGGGGTCCAGCACCGAGAACAGCGCGTTCGGGCCGACCGGCAACCCGTGGGACCTGACGCGTATCCCCGGCGGCTCCGGCGGTGGGTCCTCCGCCGCCCTCGCCTCCTTCCAGTCCCCCCTTGCCATCGGCACCGACACCGGCGGCTCCATCCGCCAGCCCGCCGCCGTCACCGGCACGGTCGGGGTGAAGCCGACGTACGGCGGCGTGTCCCGGTACGGCATGGTGGCGTTCTCGTCCTCCCTCGACCAGGGCGGGCCCTGCGCCCGTACGGTCCTGGACGCGGCCCTCCTCCACGAGGTCATCGCCGGTCACGACCCCCTCGACTCGACCTCCATCGCCGCGCCCGTACCGCCCGTCGTCGAGGCCGCCCGCAACGGCAGCGTGGCGGGCATGCGCGTAGGCGTCGTCAGGCAGTTCAGCGGCGAGGGCTACCAGGCCGGTGTTGTCCAGCGCTTCGACGAGTCGGTCGCGCTCCTCAAGGAGCTGGGCGCCGAGATCGTCGAGCTGGACTGCCCGTCCTTCGACCTGGCGCTGTCCGCGTACTACCTGATCGCGCCGTCCGAGTGCTCCTCCAACCTCGCCCGCTTCGACGGCCTGCGCTACGGCCTGCGCACCGGCGACGACGGCAGCCGCTCCGCCGAGGACGTCACCTCCCTCACCCGCCAGGCGGGCTTCGGAGACGAGGTCAAGCGCCGCGTCATGCTCGGCACGTACGCCCTGTCGAGCGGCTACTACGACGCGTACTACGGCAGCGCCCAGAAGGTCCGTACGCTCATCACCCGCGACTTCGAGAAGGCCTTCGAGCAGGTCGACGTGATTGTCTCCCCGACGACGCCGACCACCGCCTTCCCGATCGGCGAGCGCGCCGACGACCCGATGGCGATGTATCTCGCCGACCTGTGCACCATCCCGACCAACCTGGCGGGCAACGCCGCCATGTCGCTGCCCTGCGGCCTCGCGCCGGAGGACAACCTCCCGGTCGGTCTGCAGATCATCGCCCCCGCGATGCAGGACGACCGCCTCTACAAGGTGGGCGCCGCGGTCGAGGCCGCCTTCGTGGAACGCTGGGGCCACCCGCTGATCGAGGAGGCTCCGTCGCTGTGAGCAAGGCACTGTCGAAGGCCAAGGGCTTCAAGAAGTCGAAGTCCGGCACGTACCTGTCCATCGCCACGACCGCGTTCGGCGCGATCGGTGTCGCCAAGCAGATCAAGAAGGCCCGCGTCGAGAACGACACACTGCGGCTCGTCGACGCCGTGGTGACCGCCGCCGGCGTCGTCACCGGTCTCGCACTGCTCTACCGCGAGCTGAAGCGGCTGGGCGACGACGACGTCCTGCTGGGCTGAGAGGGAAGTTTCACCGTGACCACCACCATGACCGACCTGGTGTCGTACGAGGACGCGCTGGCGTCGTACGACCCCGTCATGGGCCTCGAGGTCCATGTCGAACTCGGCACCAAGACCAAGATGTTCTGCGGCTGTTCGACGGAGCTGGGCGCCGAGCCCAACTCGCAGACCTGCCCGACCTGCCTCGGCATGCCCGGCTCGCTCCCGGTCATGAACGCGACCGGTGTCGAGTCCGCGATCAAGATCGGTCTCGCGCTGAACTGCGAGATCGCCGAGTGGTGCCGTTTCGCCCGGAAGAACTACTTCTATCCGGACATGCCGAAGAACTTCCAGACCTCCCAGTACGACGAGCCGATCGCCTTCAACGGCTATCTGGACGTCCAGCTGGAGGACGGCGAGATCTTCCGTGTGGAGATCGAGCGCGCCCACATGGAGGAGGACACCGGCAAGTCCACGCACGTGGGCGGCGCGACGGGCCGTATCCACGGCGCCTCGCACTCCCTCCTCGACTACAACCGCGCCGGCATCCCGCTCATCGAGATCGTCACCAAGCCGATCGAGGGAGCGGGGGAGCGCGCGCCCGAGGTCGCCAAGGCGTACGTCGCCGAGCTGCGCGAGCTCATCAAGGCGCTCGGTGTGTCGGAAGCCCGCATGGAGATGGGGCAGATGCGCTGCGACGTGAACCTCTCGCTGCGCCCGAACGGCACCGACAAGTTCGGCACGCGCTCCGAGACGAAGAACGTCAACTCGCTGCGGTCGGTGGAGCGTGCCTGCCGGTACGAGATCCAGCGGCACGCCGCCGTCCTGAGCAGCGGTGGCACGATCATCCAGGAGACCCGCCACTTCCACGAGGACACGGGCTCCACGACCTCCGGGCGCGTGAAGGAAGAGGCGGAGGACTACCGCTACTTCCCCGAGCCGGACCTCGTCCCCGTCGCCCCGACCCGCGAGTGGGTCGAGGAGCTGCGGGCGGGCCTGCCCGAACTGCCGCGGGTACGCCGCAACCGGCTGCGCGAGGAGTGGGGCATCTCCGCGCACGACATGCAGTCGATCCTGAACGCGGGCGCGGTCGACCTGATCGCCGCCACGATCGAGGCGGGTGCCGACTCGGCCTCGGCCCGCAAGTGGTGGATGGGCGAACTGGCCCGGAACGCCAATGAGTCGGGGCGCCCGATCGACGCGTTGCCGATCACGCCCGAGCAGGTGGCCCGTGTGACCACGCTGGTCAAGGACGGCTCCCTCAACGACAAGCTGGCCCGTCAGGTCATCGAAGGCGTTCTCGCGGGCGAAGGCACCCCGGACGAGGTCGTCGAGAAGCGTGGCCTGAAGGTCGTCTCGGACGAGGGCGCTCTCACGGCCGCCGTCGACGAGGCCATCGCCGGTAACCCGGCCATCGCGGACAAGATCCGCGGCGGCAAGGTGGCCGCGGCGGGCGCCCTCGTGGGCGCGGTCATGAAGGCCACGCGGGGTCAGGCCGACGCGGCGCGCGTCAAGGAACTGATCCTGGAGAAGCTGGGCGTCGAGGGCTAGCCCTCGCGAGCACGTCTGAACGCCGGTCGGGCTGGAGCACTCCAGCCCGACCGGCGTTTTCTGGCATTCAGGGCCGGCGATTCGGCAACCGCACCGCCACCGGCAACGCCAGCGCCATCAACCCCACCCCGCACAGCAATGTCGTACGGAACCCGTCCGTTGCCGTGAGCAGCAGCGCCGTCAGGGCCGTGCCGACGGACGCGGCCATCTGCAGGATGATGTTCAACGCCGTACTGCCGGCGGCGACTTCACCGTCCGCGAGGCCGCGCGTGGCCGAGGCCATGACCGGCATGTTGGTCATGCCGACGCCGGTGCCCATGACGGCGAGCGAGGCGACCAGGCGCCAGTACGGGGTGTCGGACCCGGCCTGGAGGGCGAAGGCGCAGAAGCCCGCGGCGGCGACCAGGATGCCGGGCACGACGATCGTGCGGGTCGCGACGCGGTCCGAGATCCGGCTGGAGAACTGCATCACCGTTCCGCTGAACAGGAACTGAGGCGCCATCAGCAACCCGGCCGCCGTGGCGCTCAGGCCGCGCCCCTGCTGCCAGTACAGCGGTACGAGGATCATCGAGCCGAAGTACGCAGCCGAGAACGGCACCATCGTCGCCACCGCCCGCCCGAACGACGCCCTGCGCAGTAACCGCAGATCGAGCAGGGGATGGGCGGCTCGCAGCGCCCGTATCGCGAAGGCCGCCACCAGCCCCGTACCGGCGACGAGTGGGACCACGACGCCGGCGTCGGCGAAGGTGCCGCGCTCGCCGCCCAGCGTCAGGCCGTAGAGGAGGGCCGCGAGACCGGGGGAGAGCGTGAGCAGGCCGGGCAGGTCCAGTGGGCGGTGGAGCCGTTCGTCGTCGCCGCGCAGGACGCGCGCGCCCAGCAGCAGGGTCAGGGCGCCGACCGGGACGTTGACGAAGAAGATCCAGCGCCAGGAGAGCGCGTCGGTGAAGACGCCGCCGAGGATCGGCCCCGCCATCGGGCCGATGAGGACGGGGATGCCGAGGATGCCCATCATCGTGCCCTTGCGCTCAGGCGGGGCCGCGCGCAGGACCACGGTCATCGCGACCGGCACGATCATGCCGCCGCCGAGCCCCTGAAGCACCCGGAAGGTGATCAGCGAACCGGCGTTCCAGGCGAGGCCCGTGAGCGCCGAGCCGAGCGTGAACAGCGTGACGGCGGTGAGGAAGACCCGCTTCGCGCCGTACCGGCCCACCGCCCACGCGGTGACCGGGATGACGGTGGCCAGCGCGAGCGAGTAGCCGGTCACCGTCCACTGGACCACCGACAGCGGTGCGTCGAAGGCGCGCGACAGCTGGTCCAGGGCGACATTGACGATGGTCATGTCGAGGACCGTCATGAACGAGCCGAGGACCACGACGCCCGCGACGGCCAGGGCGTGCCGGGGAATGGCGGGGACCGGTGCGCTCCCGGTCCCCTTCGGCAGAGTGGCGCTCATGCGGCCGCGTACGCGGAAACGGCGCGACCCGCTCGCAACGTCCGCCCCCACCAGGTCAGTTGGTCCAGCAATGCCTTGGCGGCGCCCTCGGGGATCTCGGGCCGCAGCAGCGAGCCGTCCTCGGCGAAGTCCTCCCACGCCATGTGGAAGCTGACCGTGTCCCGCATCGTCACGGCGTGCAACTCGGCGAAGACCAGCCGCAGGTGCTCGACCGCGCGCAGACCGCCGCCCATGCCGCCGTACGAGACGAAGCCGACCGGCTTGGCCTGCCACTGGGTGTAGTGCAGGTCGATGGCGTTCTTGAGGGGAGCCGGGAAGCTGTGGTTGTACTCGGGCGTGATCACCACGAAGGCGTCCGCCGCCGCCAGGCGTGCCGTGACCGGGGCGGCCTCGGGATGCGGCTCCGGAGAGACGACATCGGGCAGTGGGTGTTCGGCCAGGTCGATGGGGTCGATTTCGAGACCGCCGCCGCGCTCGGCGGCGAACTTCAGGAACCAGTCGGCGATCACGGGTCCGAAGCGGCCCTCGCGGGTGGAGCCGGTCAGGACGGCGACCCGGAGCGGGGCCTTGGACAGGGTCGGTGCGGTGAATGAGTTCGTCATGCCAGGAAAGTACAACTGTCATGGCAGTTAATGCAACGTTCGTTGTAACTTTCCAGGTCCGGCTACCGTGACAGACGACAGGAAGGGGCAGGACGCGTGAGACAGGGGCTCGCCGAGAAGCGGCAGGCGATCGTGCGGGGGGCGCGTCGGGTCTTCGGGCGCGACGGCTACACCCGCGCCGGAATCGACTCCATCGCCAAGGAGGCGGGGGTCTCCACCCGCACGATCTACAACCACTTCCCCGAGGGCAAGGCGCAGCTCTTCCGCGTCGTCATCGTGGAGGGTTCCGAGGAAGTCGTACGGGCCCATGTCGACGCCATCGACCGGCGGCTGTACAAGGTCACGGACCTGGAGGCGGACCTCGTCGACTTCGCGCACGCCTGGATGCGTCCGATGTACCAGTACGGCGACCACTTCGCCGTCGTACGGCAGATGCGAGCCGAAATCGGCCATATTCCGCAGGAGTTCGTGGACGCTTGGCGGGCGTCCGGGCCCGACCGCGCTCTCAAGGAGGTGGCCGCCCGCTTCCGGGAGCTGGCCGAGGAGGGGCTGCTGGACGCCCCGGACCCGGAGCGGGCCGCGACCCACTTCATCCTGCTGACCGGGTCCGAGATCAGCGATCGCACGTACGGAGGGGTGATCCCGATGCCGGACGAGGAGCAGGACGAGCTGATCGTCTCGGGGGTGCGGGCGTTTCTGCACGGCTATCTGCCGCACGGGGAGAAGTCGTCCGGAGGGGTGTGAGCCGGACCTTTGGGGCGAACCCTTGGACGTTCGCCTCTCGGCCCGTTCCGGTACTTCCCTCCGTCATCTGCCGTCACTACGTTCCCAGCCGGACTGTCAATGGGTCACTCACGAACCATTGGTCTCGACTGGGAGGTCGGCTTTGTCACCCTCGGCATCATCATCGGAGATCACCCGCAGACGGCTCATGGCCCTCGGCGGCGGCGCGCTCGGCGCCGCCGCCATCGGCTCGTTCCTGCCGCCCTCCCTCCAGGAGGCGCTCGCCCAGGAACCGCCGAGCGGCGGTCTCGAGGCCGTCGAGCATGTGGTGATCCTGATGCAGGAGAACCGATCCTTCGACCACTACTTCGGCGCCCTGCGCGGCGTCCGCGGCTTCTCCGACCGCAACGCGATCCGCCTGCCCGAGGGGACGTCGGTCTTCGAGCAGCCGGACGCCTCGCGCACCGTCCTGCCGTTCTCCGTGCGCGAGGCCGCCGAGGCCCAGCAGAAGGACCTCCAGTACATCGGGGCGCTCGACCATTCCTGGACCGGCGGCGGCACGGCCTGGAACGACGGGTGGATGAACGGCTGGATCAAGGCCAAGACGCCCGCGACCATGGCGTACTACACCCGCGAGGACCTCCCGCTGCACTACGAGCTCGCCGACACCTTCACCGTCTGCGACGCCTACCACTCCTCGATCCACACCTCCACCAGCCCCAACCGCAACCACCTGTGGAGCGGTAGGACGGGCTACGAGGCGAACGGCGACCGGGCCGTCGACAACGACGCGTACGACGAGGGCACCCACCCCGGCTACGACTGGGGCACGTACCCCGAGCGCCTGGAGAAGGCGGGCGTGAGCTGGCAGACGTACACCGAGTGGGAGAACTTCACCGACAACCAGGTCGAGTTCTTCACCACCTTCAAGGCGATCGCCCGCAAGGTCCTGGCCAAGACCGAGTTCACCTACCTGGAGGCCTTCTACGCGAAGGTCCGGGACACCGCTGACGAGGCCGAGCGCGAGCGGCTGCTGGCCGTCCTGGAGGAGGGTGTCGCCACGCTCGGCGCCGAGGAGCGCTCGCTGTTCGAGCGCGGGCTGCGCCGGGTGCCCACCGGCAAGCTGGCGGAGGCGTTCGCCAAGGATGTGGCGGACGGGAAGCTCGCCAAGGTGACGTACCTGGTGCCCTCGGCCGTCGACTCCGAGCACCCCTCCGTGTCCTCGCCCGTCCACAGCGCGACGATCGTCTACAAGGTGCTTGACGCGCTCGCCTCGCATCCCGAGGTCTGGCGGTCCACCGCCGTGTTCATCAACTACGACGAGAACGACGGCTTCTTCGATCACGTTCCCCCGCCTGTTCCGGCCGCCGGGAACGAGGAGGAGTACTTCAAGGGCCTGCCCACCGGACTCGGGCCGCGCGTCCCGACGCTGGTCGTCTCACCCTGGACCGTCGGCGGCCATGTCTGCTCCGAGGTCTTCGACCACACCTCCGTGATCCGCTTCCTGGAGAAGTGGACCGGCGTGCGCGAACCCAGTATCGGCACCTGGCGGCGCGCCGTCACCGGCGATCTCACCGGCGCCTTCGACTTCCGGAGCGGGCACCCGCAGCCGGAGGTCGAGCAGCCCGGTGCCATTCCGCCGTTCACCGGCCGCTGGAACCCGCAGCCGCCCGCGCGGCAGTCGATGCCCCAGCAGGAGCCCGGCACCCGCCCGGCGCGCCCGCTGCCGTACCAGCCCGACGCCCACGCGCGCGTGGAGGACGCAAAGGTACGTGTACGGCTCGTCAACGCCGGCACTTCCAGCGCGCACTTCGCGCTCTATCCGTACGCCGGCGAGTTCAAGAACCCGCAGCACCAGGACGTCGAGCGGGAGGGCGTCTGGGACGTGCCGGTGCGGGGGACGTCGTACGACTTCACGGTGACCGGACCGAACGGCTTCCGGCGCGAGTTCATGGGAGACACACGCGCGCGTGCCGAGCTCGCCTCCACCGTCGACGCAGGCGCGCGCGCCCTGCGCCTCACGTTCCGCAACACCGGAAGCAGGCAGCTGACCTTCACCGTCCGGCAGCTCGGTTACTCGGGTGCCGGCGACCGGAAGTTCACCGTGCAGCCGGGTCGCGCGGTCGCCTTCGCGCACGCCACACGAGACGCCCACGGCTGGTACGACGTGGAGGTGACGGCCGCCGGGGATGCCGCCTTCCGCCGGCGTCTGATGGGGCACATCGAGAACGGGCGCGCGAGCGTGTCCGGCTGAAACGCGCGAGCGTATCCGGCGGCAATTCGCCGGGCGCGGCGGACGCCGGGAAATGCGAGGGGATTCACATAAGCGTGCTGTGAAGTCCCTCGCATTTCTGTGAGTAAGTCCACGAAAACGGCTAACGATCTCTACGGCCTGCAAGAGTTGTCCACGTATTGCTCATGTGTTCTTTGCGGGCGGTTCCCGGTAAAGATCCACAATCCCCCCCCACGGGAGCTCGTTCGTGGCAGCACTCGCACGCTGGTGTGTCCGGCACCGCCTTCTGGTCGTTCTGCTCTGGATCCTCGCGCTCGGCGGTACGACCGTCGTCGCAGCGGTCGCCGGATCCGCGTACTCGAACGACTACAAGGTGCCAGGCACGGAATCCGGCCGTGCCGCCCAGCTGCTGCAGAAGAGCTTCCCGGACCTCGGCGGGGACAGCGACACGATCGTCTGGCACACCGGATCCGACAGGGGTTTCGTACGGGCCGCCGATGTCGAGCAGACGATGACGGTCACCCTCGACAAGATCGAGGACCTGCCCGGTGTGGCCTCCGTGACCGACCCGTACGACAGCCAGAGCGCCGGTCGGATCAGCGCCGACGGGCGTACCGCCTACGCCACGGTCACCTTCGACGAGCAGTCCAAGGACGTCGACCAGGCCGATGTACAGGCCGTCGTGGACACCGCCAAGGACGCGGAGACGGACGGGCTCCAGGTCGAGCTGGGCGGTAACGCCATCGGGCTCACCGAGTCGTCGGGCGGCCATGTCGCCGAGATCGTCGGCGTGATCGTCGCCGCCGTGGTTCTCTTCCTCGCCTTCGGCTCGCTCGCCGCCTCCATGCTGCCGATCGCCACGGCTCTGGTGAGCGTCGGCACGGCGTACGCCGGGATCGTGCTGCTCGGCCACTTCATGACCGTCGCCGACTTCGCGCCGATGCTCGGCATGCTGATCGGCCTCGGCGTCGGCATCGACTACGCACTCTTCATCGTCACCAGACACCGCCGCGGACTGAAGCGCGGGCTGCCGGTCGAGGAGGCCGCGCGGAACGCCGTGGCCACCACCGGACGCGCCGTCGTCTTCGCGGGCGCAACGGTGTGCATAGCCCTGCTCGGCATGCTCATCCTGCGGCTCAGCTTCCTCAACGGCGTCGCGATCGCCGCGTCCCTGACCGTGATCCTCACCGTCGCGGCCTCCGTGACCCTGCTGCCCTCGCTGCTCTCCTTCATCGGCATGCGCGCCCTCAGCCGTCGCGAGCGCCGCCACCTGGACGAGCACGGTCCCGCGCCGGAGATCCCCACCGGGCTCGCCGCCCGCTGGTCCGCCTTCGTCGAGCGGCACCCCAAGCTGCTCGGAGTCGTCGCCCTCGCCGTCATGACCGTGCTGGCGCTGCCCACGCTCGGCCTGCACCTCGGCACCTCGGACCAGGGCAACAACCCGGAGACCGCCACCACCCGTCAGGCGTACGACCTGCTGGCCGACGGCTTCGGCCCCGGCGTCAACGGCCCGCTGACCCTCGTCACCGAGGTCGACGGCGCCCAGGACCGGCTCGCCCTCGAGAACCTCGACGCCATGCTCCGGTCGACCGAGGGTGTCGCCTCGGTGACCCCGGTGACGTACGACACGGATCGCGACACCGCGTACCTCACCGTCGTGCCGGAGTCCTCACCGCAGTCCCAGAAGACCAGCGACCTCGTCGACCGGCTGCGCACCGACGTGCTCCCGCGTGCCGAGACGGACACCTCGCTGGACGTGCACGTCGGCGGGGTCACGGCCGGCTACGACGACTTCGCCGAGGTCATCATCGGCAAGCTGCCGCTGTTCGTGGGCGTCGTGATCGGGCTCGGCTGCCTTCTGCTGCTGCTCGCCTTCCGCTCCATCGGCATACCCCTGAAGGCCGCCGCGATGAACGTCGCGGCCGTCGCCGCCGCCTTCGGCGTCGTCGTCGCGATCTTCCAGTGGGGCTGGGGCAGCGAACTGCTCGGCCTGGGCAGCGCGGGCCCGATCGAACCATTCCTGCCCGTGATCATGGTGTCCGTGCTCTTCGGACTCTCCATGGACTACCAGGTCTTCCTGGTCAGCCGGATGTACGAGGAATGGCTGGAGACCGGCGACAACCGGCGGGCCGTCCGCGTCGGCCTCGCCGAGACCAGCCGGGTGATCAACTCCGCCGCCGTGATCATGATCTCGGTCTTCCTGGCCTTCGTGCTCAGCGGCGACCGCGTCATCGCGATGTTCGGCATCGCGCTCGCCGCCGCGGTCGCGCTCGACGCCTTCGTCCTGCGTACGCTCCTGGTGCCCGCCCTGATGCACATGCTGGGCGGCGCCAACTGGTGGCTGCCCCGCTGGCTCGACCGCCGCCTGCCCCGCATCAGCATCGAACCGTCCGAGTCCAGCCCTGCCGTCCCCGCCAGCCCCTCCCATGCGACGATTCCCGCTGCGCGCGACGACGCGCTGAGGGACGTACTCGTGAAGGAGCGGCAGCAGGATGTACGCGATATCCCTGGGTGAGGACGGCGCCGAACTGCGACCCCTGGAGCCCTGGCACGCCGAGGAGTTCCTGGCGCACCTGGACCGGGGACGTGAGTTCATCGGGCAGCACATCCCCTTCGGGGCGAACGCCACGGATGCCGACTCCGCACGCGAGCTCCTCCAGTCGTACGCCGACAAGCGCGCCGCCGACACCGGCAGCCTGCACGGGCTGTGGCTGGACGGGAAGCTCGTCGGCGGTGTGCTGTTCCTGCACTTCGACGCCGAGCGGGGCACCTGCGAGGTCGGCTGCTGGCTGGAGCCGGCCGGCGCGGGACGCGGGCTGGTCACCCGCGCCATGCGGATCCTCATCGACTGGGCGGTCGACCAGCGCGGCATCCACCGGGTGGAGTGGCAGGCGTCGACCGCCAACGAACCGAGCATCAACGTGGCGCGGCGGCTGGGCATGAGCCGCGAGGGTGTGCTCCGGGAGACCTACCCGTACCGGGGCGTGCGCCAGGACCTCGAAGTGTGGTCCGTACTCGCGCCGGAATGGCGTGACGCACGCGCGCGTGCAGCCCACAACGATCATTAAGAAACCTCTCAGAGAGCGTCCGTACGGTGCGGAGCATGGGATCCAAGACAGTTGACGAGGCCGGCACCGACACCGGCACCGAGGCGAAGCGCGACGAGGAGGACGTGCAGCTCACGAAGGACGGCGACACGGCCACGGACCAGGCCGACGCCGAGGCGTACGAGGACGACGAGCAGGCGTACCCGGACTCCGGTGACAGCTCCGACGCGGGCTCCGGCGGTCCCGGCGTGGGCCAGGGGGCCGCCGCCGTCGTCTCCGCCGGGCTCGGCATCGTCTCGCTGACCGGCAGCTGGGTCGGCACGGTGGCCCAGGCCCGCGACTCGCTGTACGGGCAGCTGGAGACGGCGCAGCAGTCGGACGTGAGCACCCAGCTCAAGCAGTTGTACGGCGACTCCTGGAACGCCAACGCGCTGGTCGCCGGGTTCTTCGCGCTGGCCGCACTGATCGTCGGCGTCGTGGTGCTCGTCAGGCCCGCGTTCGGGAACCCCGACCGGGTGCAGGCCCCGTGGGTCAAGTCGGTCGCCTGGGCGGGCGTCTCGCTCGCCGTCGTCGGCCTGTTGCTGGCCGCCCTCAAGTACTCCGACGTCCTGCTCTCCTTGCCTTCCGCCGGCTGAACCGCCGACCGGGAAACCGCACGTCCTGAGGGGCCTTAGGTCCGCCGCGAGTTACTTACGGCAGATCTAAGGCCCCTCCTGTGCGCAAGATGCGGAACTCTCCCGATGTGACGCACCCCCCTGGGAGACGAAGGTTGAGGCATCGCACCAAGCGAGGCCCGAAACCGACTTCTTCATGAGGGGTACGAGATGTTCGCGTACGAGCTCCAGCAGATCCGTTCCGCCGAGATGATCCGCGAGGCCGACAACTACCGTCTGGCGCGCGAGGCCATCCGCGCCCGCCGTGCCGCCCGCCGCTCCGCGAAGGACGACACCGAAGGGCGGGTGAATCGCCGCCCGCATCCGCGCCGCCATCGCTTCGCACGCGCGGCGTGATGCCCGGCGGAGAGAGCGCCGGGAGTGCCCCGAGCACCGGGGGTGCCGGGGGTCCGGGGGGATTCCCGGCATCCCCGGCGCCGCGCCGTGCAGGGCTCCCCGGGATGGGCGGGGCGCCGATAATCGCTGCCGCCTTGTCAGACCCCTGTGCGATGCTCGGCGTTGTGGAGACCAGGTCTGTGAGTCCGGTTTTCGTCGGCCGCGCCGACGAGCTGGACGTGCTGAACGACGCGCTCGCCCGCGCTGCCGCTGGGGGTACCTCCCAGGTGGTCAGCGCTGGGGGAGGGCCACAGGCGTTGCTGGTCGGCGGTGAGGCGGGCGTCGGGAAGACGCGGCTCATCGAGGAGTTCGCCACCGCGGCCGGCCGTGCGGGCGCTGTCGTGGCGCTCGGCGGCTGTGTCGAGATCGGCGCCGACGGGCTGCCGTTCGCCCCCTTCTCCACCGCCCTGCGCGCCCTGCGCCGCCAACTGCCCGACGAGCTGGCCGCCGCGGCGGCCGGGCAGGAGGAGGAGCTGGCCCGGCTGCTGCCCGAGCTGGGCGACACCTCGCGGGGGCGGCACGACGAGGAGGGCATGGCCCGCCTCTTCGAGCTCACCGTGCGCCTCCTGGAGCGCGTCGCCGCCGAGCGCACGGTGGTCGTCCTCCTGGAGGACCTGCACTGGGCCGACGCCTCGACCCGCCACCTCCTCGCCTACCTCTTCCGTACGCTGCGCAGCGGCCGCCTCGTCGTCGTCGCCACCTATCGCGCCGACGACGTCCACCGCCGCCATCCGCTGCGCCCGCTGCTGGCCGAGCTGGACCGGTTGCGCACGGTCCGCCGTATCGAACTCGGCCGCTTCAGCCGCGCGGAAGTCGGCCGCCAGATCGCCGGAATCCTCGCCTCCGAGCCCGACCCGGCCCAGGTCGACGACATCTTCGAACGCTCCGACGGGAACGCGTTCTTCGTCGAGGAGCTCGCCGTGGCGGCGAACGAGGGCTGCCGCACCGGCCTCACCGACTCCCTCCGTGACCTGCTCCTGGTGCGGGTCGAGAGCCTGCCCGAGAGTTCCCAGCGGGTCGCCCGGATCGTCGCGGAGGGCGGCTCCACCGTCGAGTACGCACTGCTCGCCGCCGTGGCGCGGCTCTCCGAGGACGATCTCATCGAGGCGCTGCGGGCCGCCGTGGGCGCCAACATTCTGCTCGCGACACCCGACGGGGACGGCTACCGCTTCCGGCACTCCCTGGTGCGCGAGGCCGTGGCCGACGACCTGCTGCCGGGCGAGCGCTCCCGCCTCAACCGGCGGTACGCCGAAGCGCTGGAGGCCGACCCGACGCTCGTACGGGCCGATGAGCGCGCCGCGCGCCTGGCCAGCTACTGGTATCACGCGCACGACGCGGCCAAGGCCCTGCCCGCCGTCCTCGACGCCTCCGTGGAGGCCCGCCGCCGGCACGCCTACTCGGAGCAACTACGGCTCCTGGAGCGGGCGATGGAGCTGTGGGACAGCGCCCCCGACGCCGTACGGGCCGAGCTGCGCCCTGTCGACTACACCGAGGCTTACCCTCCCCGTGGCTGCGATCCGGCCACCAAGCCGCTGACCTATCTCGACCTGATGGCCGAGGCGGCCGTCGCGGGCCGGTACTGCGGGGAGCGCGAGCGCGCCGTGAAGATCACGAAGCGGGCCCTTCATCTCCTGGAGGGCGATGACGAGCCCCTGCGCGCCGCCTGGTTCTGGACCCAGCGCTCCCGACTGGTGCAGGCCCTGGGCCGCGGCGACGGCTGGAAGGAACTCGGCACCGCCGAGGAACTGGTGCGGGGACTGCCGCCCTCGGAGGTGCACGCCGAGGTCCTGGCGACGGTCGCCAGCTGGTCCATGCTCCACACACCAGGGCCCGAGGCCCTGACGGACGCCGAGCGCGCCGTGGAGTACGCGCGCATGGTGGGCGCCCGCGAGATCGAGCTGAACGCGCGGCTCACCCTCGGCGGACTCATGGTCGAAGCGGGGGACATCGAGGCGGGTCTCGCCGAGATGTACGAGGTCCGGGGCCAGTCGGTCGACCTCGGGGCCGCTCGGGAAGTGGGCCGCAGTTATGTGAACCTGCCATCCGTTCTGGAGGGCATCGGCCGCTCCAAGGAGGCCGTCGGCATTCTGCGGGAGGGCCTTGAACTCACCCGGAGAATGGGCCTGTTGGAGTCGGAGTCCTGGGTGTGGGACAGCCTCGCCGAGTCGCTCTACTCCCTGGGCCAGTGGGAGGAGGCCGGCCAGGCCGCGACGAACGCTCAGCACGCCGTCCCGAGCGCCAAGCCGCGCGGCGGCGCCTTCCTGCGCTTCGTCGACATCGCGCTCGCCCGGGGAAATCTCGCCGGGGCGGGCCGCCACCTGGCCGCCGCCCGCGACGCGTACGGCACCCACGACCCCATGCCGCAGAACTCCCTGCCGCTGGCCCGGCTCACCCTCAGTCTCGCCGCGGCCGAGGGCCGCCTCCCCGACGCCCGCGCCGAACTCGACCGCGCCCTGGAGGCCGGCCTCCCACCCGGCACCCACCGCTACGGCTGGCCGCTGCTGCTCGCCGCCGCCACCGCGGAGGCCGACGCCCGCGGTCTGCCCGCCGCCGAGCGGGGCCGCACCGAGTACGTCGAGCGCATCCGCGAGAACGCCAAGCCGCTCGCCACGAACGTGCCCCTCTGGCAGGCGTACGAGCGCTGGGTGCGCGCCGAACTGCTGCGCGCCGAGAACCGGGACACCCCGGACGACTGGTCCGCCGCCGTGACCGCCTTCGAGCCGCTGGAGCGTCCCTACGACCTGGCCCGCGTCCGCCACCGCCTCGCCGAGTCCCTGCTGGCCTCCGGCCCTGGCGACGACGACGCCCGCGACCGCGCCACCGAACTCCTGCGCCTGGCCGGAGCCGTCGCCGACCACCTCCGCGCCCGCCCGCTCACCGAGTCCATAGCCCTGCTCGCCCAACGCGCCCGCCTCACCCTGACGCGCACCCCGCAGACCCCGGAGCGGCCGGCCCTCACCCCCGCCGACCCGGCCGAGGCGCTCGGCCTCACCAGCCGCGAGCGCGACGTCCTGCGCCTGGTCGCCGCCGGCCGCAGCAACCGCCGGATAGCCGAGGAACTCTTCATCTCCCCGAAGACCGCCAGCGTCCACGTCTCCAACATCCTCGCCAAGCTGAACGTCTCCGGCCGCGGCGAGGCAGCGGCACTGGCCCACCGGCTACGGCTCTTCCCGTCCGAGACACCCGCTGCTGAAGCGGCAGGGTGAGGCTTACGCTGTAAAGGACCCCGGGCCGAGGGAGGCGCCGTGTTCAACATGTTCGAGGAACTGTTCGCACCCGGCCGCAAGCACACCCAGGACGAGCGCAACCGTCTGGAGATGACCCGTGAGGACGCTGGGGACAGCGACCCGGGGCGAGGCCCGATAGATCTCACGTCCGGGAAGGTCGTCGTACGGCTGCCTGCCCAGACGCCTGGGGAACCAGGCCCCGACGAGGACTGAAAGCCCGCCGTCGGGTCGCTCTGCTCGGGTTCATCGCCTGGGCGACGCCCCGGCTACTTCACCCCCGCTACGTCACCTCCAGCTCAAGAATCTTGTCGTCCCCGTCCTCCGGGGACCCCCGGCCGTCCGTCTCGCTGGTGACCAGCCACAGCTTGTTGTCGCCCGCCGAGACCACCGTGCGCAGGCGGCCGTGCTCGCCCTCCAGGAAGGCCTGGGGGTCGGCCGCCGTCTCCGTGCCGCTCAGGGGGATGCGCCACAGGCGCTGGCCCCGCAGGCCCGCCATCCAGATGGAGCCCTCCGCGTAGGCGATCCCGCTGGGGGAGGCCTCGGCCACGCCCCACTGGGCCACTGGGTCGTGGTACTGGGAGTCGTCGGACTTGCCTTCGGCGTCCGGCCAGCCGTAGTTGTCGCCCGCCTCGATGTGGTTCAGCTCGTCCCAGGTGTTCTGGCCGAACTCAGCGGCCCACAGGCGCTTTTCGGAGTCCCAGGCCAGGCCCTGCACATTGCGGTGGCCGTAGGAGTAGACGGCGGAGTCGAAGGGGTTGCCCGGAGCCGGCTCGCCGTCCGGGGTCAGCCGGAGGATCTTGCCGCCCGTGGAGTTCTTGTCCTGGGCCAGCTCGGCCTCGTACCGCTCGCCCGTGCCGGCGTAGAGCATCTTGTCGGGGCCGAAGGCGATCCGCCCGCCGTTGTGATTCGTGCCCTTCGGGATGCCCCTGAACACCGTGTCGGGCGCGCCCAGTTGCTCACCCGCCGGCTTCTCCGCGTCGTACAGCATGCGCACGATGCGGTTGTCCGACGCCGAGGTGAAGTACGCGTAGACCATGTGGTCCGAGGCGTACTCCGGTGAGAGCGCGAGGCCCATCAGGCCGCCCTCGCCTGCGGCGGCGACGCCCGGCACCGTGCCCACCTCGGTCTTCTTGCCGCTCTCCGTGTCGACCCGGGTGATCGTCCCCTCGTCCCGCGAGGACACCAGCAGGCCGCCTTCGGGCAGCGGCGCGAGGCCCCACGGCGTGTTCAGACCCTCGGCGACGGTCCGCACGACCTCCACGGAGCCCTTCGCGGGCGGCGCCGACTCGGTCGCCTGCCCCCCGGGCGAGGACCCCGATTCCGTACGGCTCGGGGAGGCGTTCGCTCCGCCGTCCGACCCCTCCTCGTCGCCGGAAGAACAGCCGGCCGTCAGCAGGAGCGCGGCAGCGGCCAACACGGCCGTCACAGCTCGACGTTGCACGATCTGGATCCCTTCGACGCGGCAGGTTCTACTGTTCATACACCGCAACCGCCTCACAGGTTCCCGATCTCCGCTAGCGAAGTGCGACGAGATCCGGACGCGCGTTACGGCGAGACCCTTACGCGGCCCTCGAACCACCCTCGCTCATCGAGCTGTGAGCCTGTGGCACATTTGAGCCGGTGGTGCGTCTGAGCCCCTGCTGCATCCCGCTCACTCCCACGACCCCTGAGCCGGAGGCAGCTCCGCCACCTCCGCGAGATCCCGCGCCGACAGGCGCAGCCCGGCCGCCCCCGCGTTCTCGGCCGCCCACCGCTCCCGCTTGGCCCCCGGCACCGGCACCACATGCCGCCCCTGCGCGAGCACCCACGCGAGCGCCACCTGCGCCGGAGTGACCTCCTCGCCGCTCTCCTCCCCGTGCCGCCGCGCGATACGGCGCAGACCGGCCACGATCGGCTGGTTCGCGGCCATCATCTCGGCGGTGAAGCGGGGATGCCGGGCGCGTACGTCATCGGGTTCGAAGCCCTCGCCGGGCGTGAGCGTGCCGGTCAGGAAGCCGTTGCCGAGCGGCATCGCGGCCAGGAAACCGACGCCGCGCGCCT
Source organism: Streptomyces pseudoechinosporeus (assembly GCF_054783935.1). Taxonomy (NCBI): domain Bacteria; kingdom Bacillati; phylum Actinomycetota; class Actinomycetes; order Kitasatosporales; family Streptomycetaceae; genus Streptomyces; species Streptomyces pseudoechinosporeus. Next base: position 63,572 of record NZ_BAAGPS010000003.1, on the reverse strand, counting down.
CGCACCACGGCAGCAGCCCGTCCAGCGCCTCCGGCGACCAGACCGACAGCTCGGCCTCCACCGCGCTCACCGGGAAGACCTGCTGCACCCGCTCCAGCTGCCGGATCGTTCCGTCGTGCAGATGTGCCCCGGAGCGGCGGCCGGAGCGGGCGCCCACCGCGCACAGCCCGAGCGCCCGTACCTTCCCCGCCGTCACCAGGTCCGCCATCGCGCCCCAGGTCTCCTCGACCGGCACCTCGGGGTCGGCGCGATGCAGCTGGTACAAGTCGATGACGTCCGTCTGGAGCCGCCGCAGCGAGGCGTCGCAGGCCCGCTTCACATAGCCGGGACGGCCGTTGGCCACGATGTGCTGCTCACCCACCAGCAGCCCGCACTTGGTGGAGACGAAGGCCTCCGGGCGCCGCTCCTTCAGCACCCGGCCCACCAGCAGCTCATTGGTGAACGGCCCGTACATGTCGGCGGTGTCGAGGAGGCTCGAGCCCCGGTCGAGGGCTGTGTGCAGGGTCCGCAGCGATTCATCGCCCCGCTGCCGCGAAGCCGAGTACGCCCAGCTCATCGGCATGCACCCGAGCCCGACAGCACCCACTTCGAGCGCCGCAACCCCGATCGTCCTGCGCTCCACCTGGCCGTGCCCTCCCTTTCGCGACCCCCAAACTAACCTCTGGGTCTGACAACGCTTCGCCTAGCCTCCTGAGCATGACTTCCGAAGTGTGGCTCCCCTTCGACCCAGCCGACATCGATGGCCTCCCCGAAGGCCTCGACTACCGCTTCTGGGACGGTGAGCAGGACTTTCCCGCCGATCCCGCCAACTGCGCGTTGTATGTCGTGCCCTACATGAAGAGCAGCGAGGTCTCGGTGCGCCCGATGGCCGAAATGACGTCCGTACGGGTCGTGCAGACGATGTCGGCCGGAATCGACCACGTCCAGCCGGGCCTCGGACTGCTCCCCAAGGGCGTGCAGTTGTGCAACGCGCGTGGGGTGCACGACGCCAGTACGGCCGAGCTCACGCTGACGCTGATCCTTTCCTCGCTGCGGGGCATCCCCGACTTCGTACGCGGACAGGAGCGCGAGGAGTGGCGGTCCGGGTTCCGGCCGGCGCTTGCCGACAAGGCCGTTCTGATCGTCGGATACGGCTCGGTCGGCGCCGCGATCGAGGACCGGCTCGCGCCCTTCGAGGTCGCGCGGGTGGCGCGCGTCGCGCGCTCCGCACGTGAGACGGAGCGCGGTCCCGTGCATCCGATCACCGCACTGCCCGAACTCCTCCCGGACGCCGATGTCGTGGTGCTCATCACGCCCCTCACCGAGCAGACGAAGGGCCTGGCGGGCGCCGGCTTCCTGGCGCGGATGAAGGACGGCGCACTGCTGGTGAACGTCGCCCGCGGCGGTGTCGTCGACACGAAGGCGCTGCTCGCCGAGCTGGAAAGTGGCCGGATCCGAGCGGCTCTTGACGTCACCGATCCCGAACCGCTGCCCAAGGGGCACCCGTTGTGGCATGCGCCGGGCGTGCTCATCAGTCCGCATGTGGGGGGCCCGACATCCGCGTTCCTTCCGCGCGCCAAGCGGCTCCTGGTGGACCAGTTCCATCGATTTGTGAACCGGGAGCCGATGCGAAACGTGGTCCTTACGACGGGCGCGTAGCCTCTGCGGCCACCCTCCGCAGTCCCCCGACTGCGGTGGGTTCACGTATCACCGCTGGTCGTCACGGAGAGTAGAGGGACTATGTCCCTGAGTGACGAGACTGGTGTATCGTCCGGACAGGGGATGCGCCGCACACCGGACGGCGCCGGGGACGAGACGTGGACTGTGAGGGGGGCGACGGGCGATGTACGGCCTATGGACCAACGATCCGACGCGGCGGGGCCGCCGGCGGCGAACCCCGCACGCACCACGCAAAAGCGGCCACGGCCACCTTCACCACCACAGGCCCAGCGGTCGCAGGCGGCACGCGCCCCCACCCTCGAACCGGCTTCGCACGGCTCGGGCGGGAGGACCCCCTTCGGCAAGCCGGGACCAGAGGGACTCGGGGGCGGCACGGACCGGAGGGACACAGTGAGTTCCCAGGGGGCGCTGCTGGCCCGCCGCCCGCTCACCGGCGTCGGCACAAGCCTGGTCCCGCAAGTGGTGCTGGCCCTGGCGTGCGCGGCATACACCATCGGCTGCGCGTTCGGCTGGGGCTCGCAGACGCTCGCGTTGATCATGGGTGACTTCGGGCTGAGCGCGGCAGCCGCCGCCGCGGCCGTCTCCTGCTTCCTCGGCGCCCGGCCCGGCCGCAGCCGCTTTCGACCCGCCTGGCTGCTGTTCGCCCTCTCCTCCGCGATGACGGCGGCGGGCAACTTCGTCTGGGGCTGGTACGAGGTCGTCCTGGCCCGCCCGATACCCAGCCCCAGCTACGCCGACCTTTTCTTCCTGTGCTTCGCACCGTCGGCCATCGTGGGACTGCTCGTGTTCGCCAAACGGCCCGTGACCAAGTCCGGCTGGATCTGCCTGGCCCTGGACGCCTGGCTCATAGGCGGCTCGCTGCTGACGCTCTCCTGGAGCCTCGCGCTCGCCCAGGCGGCCAAGGCCGGGGGACCGAGTGTCGCGCACACCGCACTGTCGCTGGGGTACCCCCTGCTGGACATCGCCATGATCAGCATGGTGCTGGTGCTGCACTTCAGGCGATCGCCCGTACACAGGTCGGCGGTGAACACCGCGATCGGCGCCCTCGCCCTGACGGTGATGTGCGACGCGCTGTTCACCTCGCCACTGCTGCACAACGACTACCGCTCGGGCCAGTTGCTCGACGCCGGCTGGTTCGCCGGTTCGCTGCTGCTCGCCTACGCCCCCTGGGTGGGGCACCGAAACGGCCAGGCGGAAACGGAAGAAGAGGGGCACACGCGCGTGGTGGTCGGCTATGTGCCCGGGCCCCGACCGGGACAAGCGGCACCCCTGCCGGAACAACCGGCCCAGGTGCCCCTCCAGGAAGGAGGTCCCAGTCGGCATCCGGCAGGCCGGCCCACCGCCGGTTCGCTCGCGGCACTCACGCCCTATCTGGCCGCGGCCGTCTGCACGTTGGGCATTCTCTACAACGTGCTCAACGGCCGCAGCGTCGACCGTGTGGTGCTCATCACCGGCGGCACGGTCGTACTCGCCCTCGTCGTACGCCAGGGCATCATGCTGCTCGACAACATCACCCTCGCCCAGGAACTGGCCCAGAAGGAGAACCACTTCCGCTCCCTGGTCCAGGGCTCCAGCGACGTCATCATGATCGCCGCGCCGAACGGCATCCTCCGGTACGTCAGCCCGGCCGCCGCCGGAGTCTACGGCCGGCCCGCGGAGGAGCTCGTCGGGACCGAACTCGCCTCGCTCATCCACCCGGAGGACCTGGGCTGCGTGGTGCACGAAGTGCGCCGCTTCCTCGCCGCCGGCCCCGGCGAAGAACCCACCACCCGCATCGAGTGCCGCTTCAGGTCCGGCGACGGCGGCTGGCTCAACGTCGAGTCGACCGTCAACCGTCACCACGGCGGCCTCATCCTCAACAGCCGTGACGTGACCGAACGGGTGCGCCTGCAGGCCCAGTTGCAGCACAACGCCGAGCACGACCCGCTCACCGACCTGCCCAACCGCGCCCTGTTCACCCAGCGCGTCCAGCAGGCGCTCTCCGGCCGCCGCTCCTCCGACCGCGGCACCGCCGTACTCTTCATCGACCTCGACGGCTTCAAGGCCGTGAACGACACGATCGGGCACCAGGCCGGCGATGAGCTGCTCGTCCAGGCCGCCCGCAGACTCCAGGACGCGGTACGGCAGGGGGACACCGCCGCCCGGCTCGGCGGCGACGAGTTCGCGGCCCTCATCGTCGGCGACGGCACCCGCGACCGCACCGCGCGCGAGCGCCATATCGTCGAGCTCGCCGACCGGCTCCGCGTCACCCTCTCCCAGCCGTACTCCATCGACGGCAACGACGTCCGGGTGGCCGCCTCCATCGGCGTCGCCTTCGCCGAACCGGGCCTGGGCGCAGGCGAGTTGCTGCGCAACGCCGACCTGGCGATGTACCGCGCCAAGGCGGCGGGCAAGGGCCGCGTCGAGCTGTACGCGCCACAGATGCAGCAGGACGTCGTACGCAAGGCAGAGCTCGCGACCCGGCTGCGGGCCGCCCTGCACGACGGCGAGTTCGCGCTGCTGCACCAGCCCGTGGTCTGTCTCGACACCGGCCGGATCGCGACGGTCGTCGCGCAGGCGCGCTGGCGCTCGGCCCAGGGCGCGCTGCTCACGCCCGCCGACTTCCTGCGCGTCTCCGAGGACAGCGACCGCACCGCCGAGCTCGGCCGCTGGATGCTGGAGGAGGCCATCGAGCAGGCCGCCGAGCGCGGTGCCACGGGGCTCGGTGTGCCCGTCGCCGTCAGGATGAGCGCCAGCCGGCTCCTCGACCGGTCGATGCCCCTCAGCTCCGTCGAGGCCCTGCTGACCCGGCACGGCGTGGCCTCCGGCGCCTTGGTCATCGAACTGACCGAAACGGATCCCCGGGTCTCCTTCGACGAGTTGGAGCGCCGCCTGAGCGCGCTCAGGCGCCTCGGCGTCCGGATCGCCCTGGACGGCTTCGGCAGCGGCTACGCGGCGATCACCGCGCTACGGCGCCTCCCCGTCGACGTACTGAAGCTCGACCGCTCTCTGGTCGAGGGCGTCGTCGAGTCGGCCCGGCTGCACAAGATCACCAGTGGGCTGCTCCGTATCGCCCATGATCTCGGGCTGCAGTCGGTGGCCGACGGCGTGGACAGGCCCGAGCAGGTCGCCGCGCTGCGCGACATGGGCTGCACCCATGGCCAGGGCATGGCGTTCTCCGAACCGCTCGACGAGGTCCGGCTGCGCCGCGCGCTGGCCTCCGGTCGCTACCCCGTGCCCGGCCGCCCGGCCGAGCCGGTCCTCGTCAGCGGCTCGGTGGCCGGGGTTTACGCAGGTGGAGGCTCCGGTGCGTATACGGTCGGCGGCTCTTCGGGGGCGTACGTCAGAGGGACGGCTCTGCGCTCACATAATGAGACTCCCGTCCCACCCACTTGACAGGCACAGTATGCCGGGGAGAGGGTCTGTGCCATGCGCACCCGAATTCTCGTACTTGGAAAGCGCGTCGGCTGAGCTGGGAACGACCGGATCGATGAACCGGAACTCCCAGCGACCGCACCCGACGCGCTCCCCTCGCTTGCCTCACGGCACGAGGGGTTTTTTGTTGCACCAACACCAGTCGAACTTCGTACAAACTTCGCAAAAACCCTCAGCATCGAGAAGAGAATGCCGATGACCGAGCAGGCCACCGGGGCCCACCATCCGCAGCCGCGGCCCCGTTCCTCAGGGCAGCCGTCCGCGCCCGAGCACGTCACGGGTGCGCAGTCCCTCATCCGTTCTCTCGAGGAGGTCGGGGCCGAGACGGTATTCGGCATTCCCGGCGGCACCATCCTTCCCGCGTACGACCCGATGATGGACTCCAAGAAGGTCCGTCACGTCCTGGTCCGTCACGAGCAGGGCGCCGGCCATGCGGCCACCGGTTACGCGCAGGCCACCGGCAAGGTCGGAGTGTGCATGGCGACGTCCGGGCCGGGTGCCACCAACCTGGTCACCCCCATCGCGGACGCGCACATGGACTCCGTGCCGCTGGTCGCGATCACCGGGCAGGTCGTGTCGAAGGCGATCGGTACGGACGCCTTCCAGGAGGCGGACATCGTCGGCATCACCATGCCGATCACCAAGCACAGCTTCCTGGTCACCAAGGCGGAGGACATCCCCCAGGCGATCGCGCAGGCGTTCCACATCGCCGCCACCGGCCGCCCGGGACCAGTCCTGGTCGACATCCCCAAGGACATTCTCCAGGCGAAGACCACCTTCTCCTGGCCGCCCACCATGGACCTGCCCGGCTACCGGCCCGTCACCAAGCCGCACGCCAAGCAGATCCGCGAGGCCGCCAAGCTGATCACCGCCGCCAAGCGGCCCGTGCTGTATGTCGGCGGCGGCGTCATCAAGGCCGGCGCGACCGCCGAGCTGAGGGTCCTCGCAGAACTCACCGAAGCGCCCGTCACCACCACCCTGATGGCGCTCGGCGCATTCCCCGACAGCCACCCGCTGCACGTGGGAATGCCGGGCATGCACGGTTCGGTCACCGCCGTCACCGCGCTGCAGAAGGCCGACCTGATCGTCGCCCTCGGAGCCCGCTTCGACGACCGCGTCACCGGCAAGCTGGACAGCTTCGCCCCGTACGCCAAGATCGTCCACGCCGATATCGACCCGGCCGAGATCGGCAAGAACCGCGCCGCCGACGTGCCGATCGTCGGGGATGCCCGCGAGGTCATCGCCGACCTGATCCAGGCCGTGCAGAAAGAGCACAGCGAGGGCAACACCGGCGACTACAGCGCCTGGTGGAAGGATCTGAGCCGCTGGCGGGACAACTACCCGCTCGGCTACGACCAGCCCGACGACGGCTCGCTCTCGCCGCAGCAGGTCATCGAGCGCATCGGTCAACTCGCCCCGGAGGGCACGATCTTCGCGGCGGGCGTCGGCCAGCACCAGATGTGGGCCGCGCACTTCATCCAGTACGAGAAGCCCGCGACCTGGCTCAACTCCGGCGGCGCCGGAACCATGGGCTACGCGGTCCCGGCCGCCATGGGAGCCAAGGCGGGGCAGCCGGACCGTACGGTCTGGGCGGTCGACGGTGACGGCTGCTTCCAGATGACCAATCAGGAGCTCACCACCTGCGCCCTGAACAACATCCCGATCAAGGTCGCCATCATCAACAACGGCGCCCTCGGGATGGTCCGCCAGTGGCAGACCCTCTTCTACAACCAGCGCTACTCCAACACCGTGCTGCACTCCGGCCCCGAGGCGGACAGTGTGGGATCCAACAGCGGCTCCCCTGCGGCGCCGAGCGCAGGCACCCGCGTCCCCGACTTCGTGAAGCTGTCGGAGGCCATGGGCTGCCACGCCATCCGCTGCGAGTCCCTGGACGACCTGGACAAGGTCATCGAAGAGGCGAACTCCATCAACGACCGCCCGGTCGTCGTCGACTTCATCGTCCACGAGGACGCGATGGTCTGGCCGATGGTCGCCGCCGGCACCTCGAACGACACGATCATGGCCGCCCGGGATGTCCGCCCCGACTTCGGCGACAACGAAGACGACTGAGCGAGAGAGACCACACAGAAATGTCCAAGCACACGCTCTCCGTCCTGGTCGAGAACAAGCCAGGTGTCCTCGCCCGGATCACCGCCCTGTTCTCCCGCCGCGGCTTCAACATCGACTCCCTCGCCGTCGGTGTCACCGAGCACCCCGACATCTCCCGCATCACCATCGTGGTGAATGTCGAGGACCTGCCGCTCGAACAGGTCACCAAGCAGCTCAACAAGCTCGTCAACGTCCTGAAGATCGTCGAACTCGAGCAGGGCTCGGCCGTTCAGCGGGAACTCGTTCTGGTGAAGGTGCGCGCCGACAACGAGACCCGCTCCCAGATCGTCGAGATCGTCCAGCTGTTCCGCGCCAAGACCGTGGACGTCTCCCCGGAGGCCGTCACCATCGAGGCCACCGGCTCCAGCGACAAGCTGGAGGCCATGCTCAAGATGCTGGAACCCTTCGGCATCAAGGAACTCGTCCAGTCCGGCACCATCGCGATCGGCCGCGGCGCGCGTTCGATCACGGACCGGTCGCTGCGCGCGCTGGACCGTTCCGCGTAAGTCTTGATACGGAAAGCCGACCTGGCGAGTGAGCCGAAGGGGCGCGTCGGTGTCGAGAGTGCGAGCGCGCGGAGTGCCCGACGAAGGAGGGCCGAGCACGGTCGTACTCTCGACACCGACGCGCCCCGGAGGCGAACCGAGCCCCAAAAAGGGGGCGTCGGCCGCCCGTATTCCGAGACCCCGAAACTTCCCTTCCGCCCCCCGTCATACGGTGGGACGCAACACCTGCACTCCCGAGGAGAGAACCCAAAGTGGCCGAGCTGTTCTACGACGCTGACGCCGACCTGTCCATCATCCAGGGCCGCAAGGTCGCGGTCATCGGCTACGGCAGCCAGGGCCACGCCCATGCGCTGTCGCTGCGCGACTCGGGTGTCGACGTCCGCGTCGGTCTGCACGAGGGCTCCAAGTCCAAGGCGAAGGCCGAGGAGCAGGGGCTGCGCGTGGTGACCCCGTCGGAGGCCGCCGCCGAGGCCGACGTCATCATGATTTTGGTGCCGGACCCGATCCAGGCGCAGGTCTACGAGGAGTCCATCAAGGACAACCTCAAGGACGGCGACGCGCTGTTCTTCGGACACGGCCTGAACATCCGCTTCGACTTCATCAAGCCCCCGGCGAACATCGACGTCTGCATGGTCGCCCCCAAGGGCCCGGGCCACCTCGTGCGCCGTCAGTACGAGGAGGGCCGCGGCGTTCCGTGTATCGCGGCCGTCGAGCAGGACGCGACGGGCAGCGCCTTCGCGCTGGCCCTCTCGTACGCCAAGGGCATCGGCGGCACCCGCGCCGGCGTCATCAAGACGACCTTCACCGAGGAGACCGAGACCGACCTGTTCGGTGAGCAGGTCGTCCTCTGCGGTGGTACGGCCGCGCTGGTCAAGGCGGGCTTCGAGACGCTGACCGAGGCCGGTTACCAGCCGGAGATCGCGTACTTCGAGTGCTTGCACGAGCTGAAGCTGATCGTGGACCTCATGTACGAGGGCGGCCTGGAGAAGATGCGCTGGTCGATCTCCGAGACCGCCGAGTGGGGCGACTACGTCACCGGTCCGCGGATCATCACGGACGCCACCAAGGCCGAGATGAAGAAGGTCCTCGCCGAGATCCAGGACGGCTCCTTCGCCCGCGAGTGGATGGCCGAGTACCACGGCGGTCTGAAGAAGTACAACGAGTACAAGACCCAGGACCAGAACCACCTCCTGGAGACCACTGGCAAAGAGCTGCGCAAGCTGATGAGCTGGGTCAATGACGACGAGGCGTAAGCCGTAGGCACGGGGGCCGCAGCGACTTGCTGCGGCCCCTTCGCCGAACCTCCGGTAACCGCTCGTCCACGGCATGCAGCCACGGACGGGTGATCCTTCCGCGGAGGCGCAGGACGTCCTCCCGCGCGGCACTAGACTGCTGCACTACATACGCGTCGGGCCCACAGCGTCGTGCGTCTTCCACGCGGCAATCCCTCCACCGCATGCGGCCGTCGGGACGGCCGTCCGCATTGGACTTGTGAGGACTCACGTGAGCACTGCTGCCAACGGCAAACCGGTCGTACTCATCGCTGAAGAGCTGTCGCCCGCGACCGTCGACGCCTTGGGCCCGGACTTCGAGATCCGGCACTGCAACGGAGCGGACCGAGCCGAACTGCTCCCCGCCATCGCCGAGGTCGACGCGATCCTGATCCGCTCCGCCACCAAGGTCGACGCCGAGGCCATCGCGGCCGCCGGCAAGCTCAAGGTCGTCGCACGAGCCGGCGTCGGCCTGGACAACGTCGACGTCTCGTCCGCCACCAAGGCCGGCGTGATGGTCGTCAACGCACCGACCTCCAACATCGTCACGGCCGCCGAACTCGCCTGCGGCCTGCTCCTGGCCACCGCGCGCCACATTCCGCAGGCCAACACGGCGCTCAAGAACGGCGAGTGGAAGCGCTCCAAGTACACGGGCGTCGAGCTCGCCGAGAAGACCCTCGGTGTCGTCGGCCTCGGCCGCATCGGCGCGCTCGTCGCGCAGCGTATGTCGGCCTTCGGCATGAAGGTCGTGGCGTACGACCCGTATGTGCAGCCCGCGCGGGCCGCGCAGATGGGTGTGAAGGTCCTCTCCCTCGACGAGCTGCTCGAGGTCTCGGACTTCATCACGGTGCACCTGCCCAAGACCCCCGAGACCCTCGGCCTCATCGGCCACGACGCGCTGCACAAGGTCAAGCCGTCGGTGCGGATCGTGAACGCCGCGCGTGGCGGGATCGTCGACGAGGAGGCGCTGCACTCCGCGCTCAAGGAGGGCCGCGTCGCGGGCGCGGGCCTCGACGTGTACGCGAAGGAGCCCTGCACGGACTCCCCGCTCTTCCAGTTCGACCAGGTCGTCTGCACCCCGCACCTCGGGGCGTCCACGGACGAGGCGCAGGAGAAGGCCGGTATCGCCGTCGCCAGGTCGGTGCGGCTCGCGCTCGCCGGTGAGCTCGTCCCGGACGCGGTGAACGTCCAGGGCGGCGTCATCGCCGAGGACGTCAAGCCGGGTCTGCCGCTCGCCGAGAACCTCGGCCGCATTTTCACCGCGCTCGCGGGCGAGGTCGCGGCCCGCCTCGACGTCGAGGTGTACGGCGAGATCACCCAGCACGACGTCAAGGTGCTCGAACTCTCCGCTCTGAAGGGCGTGTTCGAGGACGTCGTCGACGAGACCGTGTCGTACGTCAACGCTCCGCTGTTCGCGCAGGAGCGGGGCGTCGAGGTGCGGCTGACCACCAGCTCGGAGTCGCCGGACCACCGCAATGTGGTGACCGTGCGCGGCACGCTCGGCGACGGCGAGGAGGTGTCGGTCTCCGGCACGCTGGCCGGGCCGAAGCACCACCAGAAGATCGTCGCGGTGGGTGAGTACGACGTGGATCTCGCCCTCGCGGACCACATGGTGGTCTTCAAGTACGTCGACCGCCCGGGCGTCGTCGGCACCCTCGGCCGCATCCTCGGCGAGGCCGCCATCAACATCGCGGGCATGCAGGTCGCGCGTACGGACCTGGGCGGCGAGGCGCTGGCGATCCTGACGGTGGACGACACGGTTCCGCAGAACGTGCTCAATGAGCTGGCCGAGGAAATCGGCGCGACGTCGGCTCGGTCGGTCAACCTCGTGTGAGGATGTCCGCCACCTGAGGGCTCCGCCCCCAGACCCCCGTATCGGCCTAGCGGCCTCGTCCTCAAACTCCCCCACTCTCGGCTTCGCTCGAGCGGGGGGACCCCCACGACGGGCTTGAAATTGCCG